>WTJA01000024.1 GCA_011524995.1 Alphaproteobacteria bacterium
GCAGAATTTTTCGTCGAATATTATGCCATCGACCTCATCATGGATGATGATGGTAGCTGTCGTGGTATCCTAGCTTTGTCAATGGAAGATGGCTCTATCCACCGCTTCTTGGGCCAGCGTACAGTGCTCGCCACTGGTGGTTATGGCCGCGTTTACTTCTCATGTACCTCTGCGCACACCTGTACAGGTGATGGCAATGCCATGGCCTTACGCGCCGGCTTGCCATTGCAGGATATGGAATTTGTGCAATTCCACCCAACAGGCGTGTATGGCGCAGGGGTTCTGATTACGGAAGGGGCCCGCGGTGAAGGGGGCTATCTGACGAATTCAGAAGGGGAGCGTTTTATGGAACGCTACGCCCCAACAGCCAAAGATTTGGCCAGCCGCGATGTGGTGAGCCGTGCGATGACAATGGAAATCAATGAAGGGCGCGGCGTTGGTCCGAATAAGGATCATATCATGCTGCATCTAGAGCATATTGATCCGGCGACTTTGCATGAGCGTCTCCCTGGTATCACTGAGACTGCTAAGATTTTCTGTGGTGTTGATGTGACCAAAGAGCCGATCCCTGTCTTGCCAACAGTGCATTACAATATGGGCGGTATCCCAACCAATTATCATGGTGAAGTGTTGTCACCAACCAAAGATGACCCGAAGCGTGTCGCACAAGGCCTCATGGCAATTGGCGAAGCGGCCTGTGTTTCTGTTCACGGGGCGAATCGCCTAGGGACTAACTCATTGCTTGATATTGTGGTCTTTGGTCGCGCCGCCGCGCATCGCGCCGCTGACCTGCTCACACCAGGGGCAAAACATGCGCCTCTCACAGGTGATTCAACTGAGATGGCACTTGAGCGTTTGGACCGCGCACGTCATGCCAAAGGTGACATTAACGTCGGTGCCTTGCGCCTAGAGATGCAGCAGGCCATGCAGCGTTATGCGGCTGTCTTCCGGTCTGGCGAATCCTTGAGCGATGGCGTGAAGCAGATGGATGAAATCGCCTCACAGATTTCATCAGTTGGTATCACCGACAGATCACTTGTCTGGAACACTGATTTGATTGAATCACTTGAGCTTGAAAACCTCATGAGCCAAGCCTTGGTCACCATCCGGTCAGCGGAACAGCGCAAAGAATCACGCGGCGCCCATGCGCATGAAGATTTCACAGAGCGTGATGATGAGAATTGGATGAAGCACACTGTGATGTGGCTCAATGATAAGAATGAATCAGAGACCATGTATACTGATGTGACAATGACGACATTGACCAATGAAGTTGAGCCCGTTCCCCCAGTGGCACGTGTCTATTAATCAGCTGAGAAGAAGGAAAGTAGGGCCATGGCACAATTTACTCTGCCGCAAAATTCAAAGCCGGTAAAAGGTGAACACCACCCGGCACCTGAAGGCGCGACAAATGTGAAAACCTTCCAGATTTATCGCTGGTCACCAGATGATGATAGCAATCCACGCCTTGATACCTTTGAGGTGGATATGGATAGCTGTGGTCCGATGGTGCTTGATGCGCTGATTAAGATTAAAAATGAAGTTGATTCATCAGTGACATTCCGCCGGTCATGCCGCGAAGGGATTTGCGGGTCATGCTCGATGAATATTGATGGCCGTAACACATTGGCTTGTTTGAAATCTATCGACGATGTCAAAGGTGATGTAGCGATTTATCCATTGCCGCATATGCCTGTGGTTAAGGATTTGGTGCCTGACCTCAGCCATGCTTATGCACAGCTGACCTCGATCCAACCTTGGTTAAAATCTGAGACACCTGCCCCAGAAGGCAAAGAGCGTAAGCAGTCTCCGGAAGAGCGCGCGGAGCTTGATGGCTTGTGGGAATGTGTGTTGTGTTTTAGCTGCACGACATCTTGTCCGTCCTATTGGTGGAATGGTGATCGCTATTTAGGTCCTGCTGTGTTGTTGCAGGCCTATCGTTGGATTGCAGATAGCCGGGATGAGCATACTGGCGAGCGTCTAGATGCGTTGGAAGATCCCTTCCGTCTCTATCGTTGTCATACCATTATGAACTGTGCCCAGACATGTCCTAAGGGGTTGAACCCTGGTAAGGCGATTGGTGAGATTAAGAAACTGATGGTTGAACGTCAGGGTTAAGGTGCCTAGTCCCCTTACTGCCTATGACATGGCATGCGATTCTGGCCAGATCCAAGCGGATTCTGGCCAGCGTCATATGATGGGTCTACTTGAGGCGCTTTATCACCGTCTGTTAGCGTCCGCGCAACCACCATCCTTCTGGCAAAGAGTTGTGGGTCAAAAAACAGCCACACCAAAAGGCCTCTATATTTATGGTGGTGTGGGGCGCGGCAAAACCATGCTGATGGATATGTTCTATCAGGCGCTCCCAACAGCCATGGCAAAACGCCTTCATTTCCATGATTTTATGGTCGAAGCCCATGATGTGATGACGTCATGTCGTCAAAAGGGCGGCGATGATCCAGTTGCGGAGGCGGCAAGCTTGCTCGCCTCTGGTCCGAAAATCTTATGTTTTGATGAGATGGAAGTGCGTGATATCGCAGATGCGATGATCCTCAAACGTCTTTTCGACGCGTTATTTGCCAAAGGGGTCACGGTTGTCGCTACCTCAAATCGCCACCCAGATGAGCTCTACTTAAATGGGCTTCATCGTGATCGATTCCTGCCGTTCATTGACCAGTTGAAACAGGCCTGTCAGGTTGAAGCGATCGCTGATGGCCAAGATTGGCGGACAAGGTTGCTTGCCGAAATGCCGCGTTGGTTTGTTCCTCATAATGAGACAACCACCAGTGATATGCGCCATTATTTTACCCGCCTTGCCGCTGGTGAAGCATGTGAGGCCGTCACTTTAAAAGTGGCTGGCCGCGCTGTGGTATTTTCCGATGTTGCCAGTAATATTGCCTTTTGTGATTTTGCTGATTTATGCGCTGTGCCTTTGGCAGCTCGTGATTACATCGCCGTAGCTGACCGATTCTCTGGGTTATTTATGACCAATGTGCCTATTCTTGATGATGCCTTGCAGAATGAAGCGCGTCGTTTTATGTGGTTGGTTGATGCGCTCTATGACAGAGGCCGGTTTTTTGTGGCAAGCGCTGAGGCTGATATGACCGCACTTTATACCGGGCGCCAATGGGCCTTTGAGTTTGATAGAACACTCTCTCGCCTGTCTGAAATGACCCGTCTCGATCTGACCAAAACGACCTAATTTATCTTGATTTTCACTGCCTTTTGGCGTAGAAGTGCGGCAACTTGTCCTATACGCCAATTTATTGGCTTTCAGAGGCATTCTGCCTCAGCAGATTTCATTTAGGGGGAAATCATGGCACGTAATAAAATCGCACTCATTGGCTCCGGCAATATTGGCGGCACGTTAGCACTTTTGGCTGGCTTAAAAGAAATGGGTGATGTCGTTCTGTTTGATATCGCAGAAGGTATTCCACAAGGCAAAGCGCTTGATATTGCTCAGGCAAGCCCTATCGAAGGCTTCAATGCAGATGTCTCTGGTGCCAATGATTACAGCGCCTTGAAAGATGCAGATGTTGTGATTGTCACAGCTGGCGTAGCGCGTAAGCCAGGCATGAGCCGTGATGATCTGGTTGAAATCAACACAAATGTGATGAAGCAGGTTGGCGCTGGCATCAAAGATAATTGTCCAAATGCCTTTGTGATCTGTATCACAAACCCGCTTGATGCGATGGTTGGTGTCTTGCAGCGTGCCTCTGGCTTACCAACAAATAAAGTTGTCGGCATGGCTGGTGTGCTTGATTCAGCGCGCTTCCGTTATTTCTTGGCAGACGAATTCAACGTCTCTGTTCAAGATGTGACAGCTTTCGTTCTCGGTGGTCATGGCGATACAATGGTGCCATTGGTTCGCTATTCAACAGTGGCCGGTATTCCTGTGCCAGATTTGATTGAGATGGGCTGGTCAACACAAGACAAGATTGACGAGATTGTACAGCGTACCAGAGATGGCGGTGCTGAGATTGTGGGCTTGCTTAAGACAGGGTCAGCCTTCTACGCTCCAGCCTCATCTGCGATTGAAATGGCAGAAGCCTATTTGAAAGATAAAAAGCGTGTCTTGCCTTGTGCGGCTTATGTTGATGGTGCCTATGGGCTCGATGGCATGTATGTAGGTGTCCCAACTGTGCTTGGTGCCAATGGTGTTGAGCGTGTTGTTGAAATTAACTTGAATGAGGAAGAACAAGCGATGTTTGATCATTCAGTTAATGCTGTGAAGACATTGAACGAAATTACAGGACGGGTCGAATAGACCCGTTTTTTTTGGCATCATTGCCAGTTAACTCGTATTAGACTTTCGTGAAAAGTAGGATGAAAAAATGAATATTCATGAGCATCAGGCCAAAGCCTTATTGGCTGAGTACGGCGTGAATGTCGCCAAAGGGATTGCAGCCTTTTCCGTTGATGAAGCTGTGAAAGCGGCTGAAACATTGGGCGGACCTGTTTATGTGGTCAAAGCACAGATTCATGCGGGTGGCCGCGGTAAAGCCGGCGGTGTTAAAGTTGTGAAATCAATTGATGATGTGCGCCGCGAAGCTGAAACGATGCTTGGCATGACATTGGTCACCCATCAAACTGGCCCAGCTGGCAAAGAGGTACAGCGCCTTTATATCGAAGATGGCTGTGATATTGGCACAGAATTATATCTCTCAATGTTGGTTGATAGAGCCACATCACAAGTCACGATCATCGCCTCAACCGAAGGCGGCATGGATATTGAAGAAGTGGCAGCCTCAACACCTGAGAAAATCCTGACATTATCAATCGACCCTGCGACAGGCATGATGCCGCATCATATTCGTCGTATTGCCAATGATTTGGGTCTAAGCGGTGATACAGCGAAAAAGGCTGGTCCGTTCTTGAAAGGCATTTATCGTGCTTTTTGTGAAAAAGATGCGGCCATGATTGAAATTAACCCGCTTGTTGTCACAGGTGATGGTGACCTCATCGCGCTTGATGCCAAAATCGGTTTTGATGATAACGCCTTGTTCCGTCATGCCGATATTATGGAACTTCGTGACTTAACAGAAGAAGATCCAGCCGAGATTAAAGCCTCAGAATATGACCTCAACTATATCAAGCTTGATGGTGATATTGGCTGCATGGTCAACGGCGCAGGTTTGGCCATGGCGACGATGGATATCATTAAGCTAGAAGGTGGCGAGCCAGCAAACTTCCTTGATGTTGGTGGCGGCGCAACCAAAGAGAAAGTGACAGAAGCCTTTAAGATCATTTTGTCAGACGACAATGTGAAAGGGATCTTGGTCAATATTTTTGGTGGCATTATGCGCTGTGATATCATTGCCGATGGTGTCGTGAGTGCGGCGCGTGACCTTGGTCTGACAAAGCCACTTGTGGTGCGTCTCGAAGGGACGAATGTCGAAGAAGGTAAAGCCATTATGGCAGGCTCAGGTCTTGCCATTATTCCAGCAGATGATCTAGCAGATGCTGCGAAGAAGATTGTTGCTGCGGTAAAGGGGGCCTAAGCTCATGTCAGTATTAGTGAATAAGAATACACGTGTTATCTGCCAAGGCTTTACAGGCGCACAAGGCACATTCCACTCTGAGCAAGCGATTGCTTATGGCACCAACATGGTTGGCGGTGTGACACCTGGTAAAGGTGGTCAGACACATTTGGGTCTGCCTGTCTTTAACACTGTCGCAGATGCCAGAGCTGCAACAGATGCGAATGCCTCTGTGATTTATGTGCCGCCACCATTTGCGGCAGATTCAATCCTTGAAGCCATTGACGCCGGTATTGAACTTATCGTTTGTATCACAGAAGGTATTCCTGTGATGGATATGGTCGCGGTGAAGCGTGCCCTTGAAGGCTCACAAAGCCGTCTCATTGGGCCAAACTGTCCTGGTATCATCACACCAGGTGAATGTAAGATTGGCATTATGCCAGGTCATATTCACCAAGCTGGTAAGATTGGTATCGTGTCACGTTCTGGTACATTGACGTATGAAGCTGTGGCACAAACAACAGCCGCTGGTCTTGGTCAATCAACCTGTATCGGTATTGGTGGTGACCCGGTCAATGGCACGAACTTTATTGATTGCCTTGATCTGTTCTTGAATGATGATCAAACAGAAGCGATCGTGATGATTGGTGAAATTGGTGGCTCAGCCGAAGAAGAAGCGGCAGCTTATTACGCGGCTCATGCCAAGAAGAAGCCAATTGCAGGCTTTATTGCCGGACAAACAGCGCCTCCTGGCCGTCGTATGGGCCATGCTGGTGCGATTGTAGCCGGTGGTAGCGGTGCCGCCTCTGATAAGATCGAAGCAATGTCACAAGCTGGCTTTGTGATGGCCTCATCACCGGCTGATTTGGGGAATGCGATCCAAAAGGCAATTGCCTCTTTCGCATCTTAAAAAACCCCAACTAACAAGAATTGGCTCATCTTAGTGTTTACGCTAAGGTGAGCTACCGACCCTGAAGCGATAATAAAATAGCAAGCACATTGGGTAACACACATGGATAACAGCTTCCTTTATGGTGCCAACGCCACTTTCATCTCTGAAATGCATAAAGCATGGTCAGACAACCCCAATAATGTCGATGCTGAATGGGCGGATTATTTCGCCACATTAGGCACGCTCGCGGTTGAAGAAGAGTATCGTCCAAGCTGGGGGAAAGCCCCGTCACAGGTGGTTGGGGCGCATGATCCTGACGCCTCTATCAAAGCCGTTGCCAAAGGGATTGCGGGCAATCGTGATCTGATTGCAGGCGATGTACGGTCTGCGACATTAGATTCATTGCGGGCCATTATGCTGATTCGCGCCTATCGTATCAGAGGTCATTTGCTGGCAGAGCTGGACCCGCTAGGCTTGCAAGAAAAAGAAATCCACCCGGAGCTTGATCCGGCGACTTACGGCTTTGCTGAAGATGATTATGATCGCCCTATCTTTATCAATTACGTATTGGGTTTGGAAATTGCCACATTGAACGAGATCCTCGCGATTCTGCGTGAGACTTATTGTTCAACCATTGGTGTGGAATTTATGCATATTCAGGATCCTGCGCAAAAAGCGTGGATCCAAGAGCGTATCGAGGCGATTCACAATCGCACAGAATTCACAGATAGAGGCAAGGTTGCGATCTTTGAAAAGCTCGTCCATGCCGAGAATTTTGAGAAATTCCTTCACAAGAAATATGTTGGTACAAAGCGCTTTGGTCTTGATGGCGGTGAAGCGATCATTCCGGCATTGGAACAGATCCTAAAGCGCGGTGGCCAGCTTGGCTTGAAAGAAGTCGTCATTGGCATGGCGCATCGTGGCCGTTTGAATGTGCTGAATAATGTGATGCGCAAGCCGTTCCGTGCCATTACATCGGAATTTTTGGGCAATCTTGCGAATCCAGAAGAAGCCGGTGGCTCTGGCGATGTGAAATATCATATGGGTGCCTCATCAGATCGGAGTTTTGATGAGAATGATATCCATCTGTCACTCGCGCCGAACCCCTCTCATCTAGAAATTGTTGACCCTGTTGTGATTGGCCGTGTCCGCGCCAAACAGGAACAGCGTGACGATGATGAAAGACGTGAAGTGGTTGGTATTTTGTTGCATGGTGATGCGGCATTTGCTGGTCAAGGTGTGGTCGCTGAGACCTTTGCTTTTTCAGCCTTGCGTGGCTATCGCACAGGCGGGACGATCCACATTATCGTCAATAACCAAATTGGCTTTACCACAAGCCCGCATTATTCGCGCTCTTCACCGTATCCAACAGACGTTGCAAAGATGGTCATGGCACCTATCTTGCATGTGAATGGTGATGATGCTGAGGCTGTCGTTCATGCCGCGCGTATTGCCACTGAATTCCGCCAGACATTTGGTGTTGATGTGGTGCTCGATATCTTCTGTTATCGCCGTTTCGGCCATAATGAGGGGGATGAGCCATCATTCACACAGCCCCAAATGTATAAAAAGATTGCGACACAAGCGTCTGTGCGTGAGATTTATGGTAACCGGTTGGTGCAAGAAAATATCTTATCGCAAGATCAGGTGCAGGCGATCATTGATGATCATAATGCGCATCTTGATGAAGAATTTGAAATTGGCGCAACCTACAAGCCCAATAAGGCTGACTGGCTCGAAGGCCAATGGTCAGGCTTGCAGGTCGCAACGGGTGAGCGTCGTCAGGGTGACACCGCTGTCTCGCTTGATATGTTGCACAAGATTGGTGATGTCATCACAACCGTACCAGAGGGTGTGACTATCCATTCAAAGTTGAAGCGTGTCATTGATGCTCGTCAAAAAGCTATCTCCTCTGGCACAGGTCTTGATTGGGCGACAGCCGAACATTTGGCCTTTGGCTCATTATTGCTTGAAGGGAATCCTGTGCGCCTATCAGGACAGGATTCATGCCGCGGCACCTTCTCACAGCGCCATGCTGTCTTTGTTGACCAAGTGAATGAGACACGTCACACACCTTTGATGAATTTGTCAGACGATCAGGGCGCGTTTGAAGTGATTGACTCACCGCTCTCAGAGGCCTCTGTGATGGGGTTTGAATATGGTTTTGCGCAAGCTGAACCAAATGCCTTGGTTATGTGGGAAGCGCAATTTGGTGATTTCGCCAATGGGGCGCAGGTGGTTGTTGACCAGTTTATTTCATCTGGCGAAGCAAAATGGCTCCGGATGAATGGCTTGGTTCTGTTGCTGCCACATGGCTATGAAGGTCAAGGGCCAGAGCATTCATCGGCGCGTCTCGAACGCTATTTGCAGCTTTGTGCTGAAGATAATATGCAAGTTGTGAATTGCTCGACACCAGCAAACTATTTCCATGTGTTGCGCCGCCAGGTGAGACGTGATTTCAGAAAGCCCCTTATCGTTATGACACCAAAGTCATTATTGCGTCATAAGGGTTGTGTATCTGATCTAGCAGAATTGGGACCAGGCACATGCTTCCACCGGATTTTGGATGAGGTGAATTCAAACGTCGTTGATAAGGGCGTATCACGCATCGTGATTTGTTCGGGCAAGGTCTATTATGATTTAGAAGCTGCGCGTGATGAACAACAGCGCCATGATGTGAAATTACTTCGTGCGGAACAGCTTTATCCTTTCCCACGCAAGAGCTTGGCAAAAATCCTCGCGCAAACACCAAAGGCAGACGTCGTGTGGTGTCAGGAAGAGCCTATGAATATGGGTAGCTGGCATTTCGTAAGAGATGACATTGAGGCGGCCATGGCAGATGCGTCAATGACAGCGACACGTCCGCAATATGCAGGTCGTGCTGCCGCAGCTTCACCTGCCACAGGGTCATTGTCACGCCATAATCGGGAACAAGAACAATTAGTAAAGGATGCGCTTGGCGCATCATCATAGGACGTCTAGTCTTAAGGGGAACGGGCGAAAGGAACATAGCATGGCTATCGAAATCAAAGTGCCAACATTAGGTGAATCGGTTGTAGAAGCAACAGTTGCACGGTGGATGAAACAGGCGGGCGATGCAGTCGCTGCAGATGAGCCTGTGGTAGAGCTTGAAACGGATAAGGTGACACTTGAAGTCCCAGCCCCTGCCAATGGCACGCTCAGTGATCTTGTGGCTGCCGAAGGTGCTACTGTTGAAGTAGGTGCTTTGCTTGCTGTGATGGAAGAAGGCGCAGCCCCTGCGAAAACAGATGCCGCCCCGGCAAAAGCGGCTGCTGCACCAGCTGCACCGGCACCAGCCCCGGCTAAGCCAGCGCCTGCCGCACCAGCAAAGCCAGCTGCAGCGGCTGCGACACAGCACAATTTATCACCAGCGGTCCGCCGCCTGGTTGAAGAAAATAACCTGAACCCTGCCGCCATCCCAGCCACTGGCAAAGATGGGCGCTTGACAAAGGCCGATGTGCAAGATGCGATTGCCAAAGGCATTGGCAAAGCCACAGCCGCGGCCGCGCCAGCTGCGGTTCAACCACGCACAGATGATGTGCGCGAAGAGCGTGTGCCAATGTCACGTCTACGCCGTATCATTGCACAGCGTTTGAAAGAGGCCCAGAATACAGCTGCTATGCTGACGACCTTTAACGAGGTAGATATGTCAGCACTGATGGCGTTGCGTGCAGAATATAAAGAAGATTTCGAAAAGAATCATGGCGCGCGCCTTGGCTTTATGGGGATGTTTGTCAAAGCGGCAATCACAGCCTTGCAAGAATTCCCAGCGGTGAACGCTGAGATTCATGGTGATGATATCATCTATAAGAATTTCTATAACATCGGTGTCGCTGTCGGCACACCGCAAGGTTTGGTCGTGCCTGTCTTGAAAGATGCGCAAGATATGTCTCTTTCTACAGTTGAGAAGACGATTGCTGATTTTGGTATCAGAGCGCGTGATGGCAAGCTTGGTCCGGCTGATATGATGAATGGCACCTTTACCATTTCAAATGGCGGGGTCTATGGTTCATTAATGTCGACACCGATTATCAACCCACCACAATCAGCGATTTTGGGTATGCATAAGATCCAAAAGCGTCCTGTCGCAGTGGGTGACAAGGTCGAAATTCGCCCGATGATGTATTTGGCGCTCTCTTATGATCACCGTATCATTGATGGCAGAGAGGCGGTCTCATTCCTTGTCCGCATTAAGGAATCAATCGAAGACCCACGCCGCTTACTATTAGGAGTATAAGCCTATGTCTCAGTTTGATCTGATTGTCATTGGTGGCGGCCCTGGTGGCTATGTTGCAGCGATTCGTGCCTCGCAGCTAGGTATGAAAGTGGCGCTTGTCGATAAAAGAGAGACATTAGGCGGCACCTGCTTGAATGTGGGTTGTATCCCATCAAAAGCGCTGCTTCATAGCTCAGAGAAATATGAAGCGGCCGCTGGCGGTCATCTCGCAGACCTTGGGGTGAAAGTCGGCAAGGTGTCACTTGATCTTGCGGCCATGATGGCGTCAAAGGATAAGATTGTGTCATCGCTGACAGGTGGAATTGATTTGCTGTTCATGAAGAACAAAATCAAGCGTCTCACAGGCACAGCGCAGATCACAGCCCAAGGGGAAGTGACTGTCACAGATGGGCCAGATGCTGGTATCTATCAGGCAGACAAAATCCTGATTGCGTCAGGCTCAGAGCCAGCCTCTCTTCCTGGTATCGACATTGACGAAGATAAAATCGTCTCTTCAACAGGGGCCTTGTCATTGCCAAAGGTGCCGAAAAAGCTTGTCGTCATTGGTGCGGGTTATATTGGCTTAGAGATGGGCACAGTTTGGTCTCGCCTTGGTGCTGAGGTTGAGGTGATTGAATTCTTGCCACGTATTTTGCCTGGCATGGATCAAGAAGTGGCTAGCAAGTTCAAGACCCTATTGGAAAAGCAAGGGATGAGCTTCCAGCTTTCAACAGCGGTGAAATCTGCCAAGGCATCCGCCAAAGGCGTGACTTTGAGCGTCGCAGATGCGGATGGCGGTAATGAGCGAGAGATTAGCTGTGATATCGCGCTTGTCTCTGTGGGTCGTAAGCCAGCCACAGCAGCCCTTGGCCTAGATAAGCTAGGCGTTGCTTTGACAGATCGCGGTCAGATTGCCGTTGATGAAGATTTCGAAACCAATATTGAAGGCATTTTTGCCATTGGTGATGTGATTGAAGGGCCCATGCTTGCGCATAAGGCCGAAGAAGATGGCGTTGCGGCTGTGGAAATCATGGCAGGTCATGCGGGTCATGTCGATTATGATGCTGTTCCAGGGATTGTCTATACAGCCCCAGAAATTGCCACATTAGGCAAGACAGAAGAGGCGCTAAAAGACGCCGGCATCGCCTATAATAAAGGTGTGTTCCCCTTCTTGGCGAATAGCCGCGCGAAAGCCACAGGTCATACCGAAGGCTTTGTGAAAATTCTGGCAGATGCCACAACGGATAAAGTGCTCGGTGTGCATATCATTGGCCATGAAGCTGGCACATTGATTCATGAATGTGCCGCAGCCATGGCCTTTGGGGCGTCATCTGAGGATATTGCCCGTACATGTCACGGGCATCCAACGATGAATGAAGCCATCAAAGAAGCCGCGCTTGCCGTTGATAAGCGGGCGATTCATATCTAATCTGCCTCGCCTTATCTGAGAGATAGAATAAGCCTGCTTGATAGCAGGCTTATTTTTTGGCACGCGGGTGGGTTTGTTGATGCACATCTGTCAGCCGCGCCGAATCGATATGCGTGTAAAGCTGTGTTGTCGACAGGCTGGCATGGCCTAATAATTGTTGGATAGCGCGCAAATCACCGCCCCCTGCCAGAAGTGAGGTGGCAAAGGCATGACGCAAGGCATGCGGCGTGGTGTGCGCAGGCAGGTTCGCCATCAAACGCAACTCTTCCAGCAATCTCTGCACCGCGCGCGGCCCTAAGGCATTCCCTCTTGTTGAAACAAAGAGCGGATCAGTGCCTTGCTGATCAAAGGGACACACATCATGATAGAGATGGATGGTCTGGGTAATCACAGGCAAGAGCGGTATATCGCGGCTCTTTCCGCCTTTTCCTGTGATTCGCAACCATTCAGATAGCGGTAATTGTCCCGCTGTCAGTGATAGGGCCTCAGATAGTCGCAAACCCGCGCCATAAAGCAGTAATAATAATGCCGTATCTCGTTGCGTCACCCAGGGATCTTGATCTTTTTGGGCGAGGGCGGAGAGCAGGGCTTCTGCTTGTGCGCCAGAGACAGCTTTTGGCAAGGGCTTATGCCCGCGCGGTGCCTTCATCCAGCTGATATCTGGCAGGCTTGCCCCTTCATGTTTTAACCCATAGCGATAATAAGATCGCAAAGATGAGACACGTCGTGCAATTGTTGTCTTGGCGAGCCCCTTTTGCTGAAGCGCCGCCAGATATTGGCGGAAGAGCGCGCGCTCAGGTGTGGCGATATCGCCCTGCCTAGCTGTGATAAAAGTTGCGTAATCGTCGAAATCACGCTGATAGGCTTGTAACGTATTTTCAGGATAGCGTCGTTCCGCCTGCAACCATAACAGCCATGCGGTTTGCCAATTGGTCATGAGGCTTCAATCAAGGATAACAAACACACCCCGACCATTTCAGCGAGGTGAATGAGCAAAGTCCGCCCCTTATCGGCTTCAAAACTATCTGGCCGTCTTCCGGCGAGCACAAGCGCAGACCCCCGAATGGGCGGTTCTAGCTGATCAGGTAGTTTCATAATCGCCATGCTGGCTGTGGGGCATGAAAATAGCCCAGAGCCTTGATCAGGGGGCGGTCCCATATAAATCGTATCAGCTTGGCACAAGGCTGTGATTTCATCTTCTGGTAGAACCAAAAATCCCAGCTGCTCAGCTTCGGCAAGGGCGGTTTCCTTTGGCATGATGAGGCGGGAGCCGGCAAGCCCAAAAATCAACGGCAATTCCTCATCAACCATCTGCGCAAACCCTTGCAGATTATTGCATGCGAGAAATCCCAAAGTGGCGAGGTGCAGTTCTTGCCAGTGCAGCATATTTTCAGCCGCAACGGTTAATAAAGAATGCGTTTCAGCTTCAGCTTTACGCGCGTCATCACGGGCGCGTTGGGCGATACGATCAGTGACATGAATCACATTTGGCGCGGTATGATTGGCACCTAGCGTGATGTTGTGGTCTCGTAAAAACCCCTGATTGTCTGTTAAGAAAGTGGGGTGAGCCGCTAAATAGGCTAAAACATCATCTTTTGTTACGCTCATAGCGGCTCCCCCTAGATTGGTTTGGCCAGATTGGTATAGCTGGTCAGATGTCAGCGCGTGGCTTACAGGATTGACTGACCTGTTTTCTGCCAATCAGACAAGAAGGCCGCAAGACCATTATCTGTCAGCGGATGATGATACATCTTATCTAGGATAGCTGGTGGCAAGGTGACCACATCAGCGCCAAGCAGCGCCGCATCAACCACATGTTGCGGGCCTCTCGCTGAGGCCACGAGAACCTCTGTATCAAAATCATAATTATCATATAAGGTAATGATTTCTTGGATGAGGTTCATGCCATCTTGACCCAAATCATCAAGGCGCCCGACGAAAGGTGAGATAAAGGCCGCGCCAGCTTTGGCAGCAAGCAGGGCTTGGGCCGCAGAGAAACATAAGGTGACATTCACCATAATGCCTTGGTCTGATAATGTTTTACAAACCTTCAACCCATCAACTGTCAAAGGCACTTTCACAGCCACATTATCGGCGAGATCAGCCAGCTTTAGGCCTTCTTTTAACATGGTGTCATAATCAGTAGCTGTCACCTCGGCGCTCACAGGGCCAGGGATTTCAGCACAAATCTCTTTGATGGTCGCGAGGATATCATCGCTTGATTTAGCGATCAGTGACGGGTTTGTGGTCACGCCATCAACCATGCCTGTTGGGGCGAGGCGACGGATTTCAGAGATATCTGCGGTATCGAGAAAAATTTTCATTATCTTTTGCCTTTGCTGCTTGCGCCCAGTATCACAGGGACACATTATAAATGCTTTGAATAGGCCAAAAATACGCCCTTGAGCTAGGACTGGCAAGCGCAAATGACAAAGGTGAAAGAGCCAAATGACAGCTGATAGTCAGATGCCTGAGCAACAGAAAATCATTCAGGTTGCTGTGCCGCTCCCCGTGAGAGGCGAGGGACTATTATGCTATGATTATCTAGCAGGGCCAGCCGCTGATAGTCCCATTGGTACGATTGTGCATGTGCCACTTGGTAGCCGGCTTGTCTGGGGCTTGCTCATGGGGCATGGCAGCTCAGATGACGTGCCATCACCGCGCTTAAAAGAGGTAGCCGCGCTCGCAGATAGCCCGCCTCTCACAGAGGCGCATCTCCGCTTTTTAAAAGCTGTCGCAAGTTGGACCATGGCGCCCTTTGGTATGGTGATGCGGATGATGCTGTCTACACCATCTGCGTTTCAGCCCCCGGCGACAGAAACCATCTATCATGTGGGACAGCGGGCGGATGAGACACAGCTGACACCGAAAAGACAGCGTATTTGGTCATTTCTAGAGGCCAATCCCCCCTTGCCAGCCAAGGAGTTAGCCCAAGAGACAGGGACATCGCCAGCCATTGTGAAGGCGATGGCGAAAGCAGGGCTATTGGAAAGTTATGAGGTTCCAAAACAAGCGATAATTGCCCAGCCGAACCCTGATCATAAGCCTGTAACCTTGACTGCGGCCCAGCAAGAGGTGGTCGCGGGCATCAAAGGTCATTTATTGTCAGGCTATAGTGCCCATCTTCTTGATGGGGTGACAGGCTCCGGTAAAACAGAGGTGTATTTTGAATTGGTGGCAGATCAAATAAGGGCGGGGAAACAGCTCATGATTCTGTTGCCAGAAATCGCGCTAACAGCGGCATGGCAATCTCGATTTGAAGCGCGGTTTGGTGTCAAACCTGTGATTTGGCATTCCTCTATTTCACCAGCCAAAAGGCGTCATATTTGGCGCGCCTGTCTCGCTGGTGAGCCGATGGTGGTTGTCGGCGCGCGTTCGGCGTTATTCCTGCCCTTTACCTCGTTGGGCCTTATTATCATCGATGAGGAACATGAAGCCGCCTTCAAACAAGAAGATATGGTGTTTTATCATGCAAGAGACATGGCGGTACAACGAGCCTACATAGAAGCAGTGCCTGTGATTCTTGCCACCGCAACCCCGTCATTAGAAAGCTGGGTGAATGCCGGGCAAGGCACAGATGCGCGTCAATCACAACGCTATCATCATTGGCAATTAAGCGATCGCCATGGCGGGGCGCGCTTGCCACAAATTGAGATGATTGATTTGAAAAGAGATAAGCCTGCTGCTGGGAAGTGGCTGTCAGCGCATTTGGTTGAGGCACTGCAAGAGACACTCGCCGCTGGCAAGCAGAGTTTGCTCTATTTAAACCGGCGTGGCTATGCCCCGTTATCAATATGCGAATCATGCGGGGCCAAAGCCACATGCCAAGCCTGTGATAGCTGGCTCGTGACGCATCGGCTATCTGGCGCGCGCCAATGTCACCATTGCGGATTTCGGACTCCTCTGCGCCCGCCGGCCGAAGACCAATGTGATGATTGTGGCGCAAAAGGACAGATGCGCGCCTATGGGCCTGGCGTCGAACGTTTGGCAGAAGAGGTCGGTCATCTCTTTCCAGAGGCACGTTATTGTGTGTTCTCCTCTGATACGATGGCTCGTCCTGAAATCGCAGCTGAGATGTTGCGGGCCATCACCGAAGGCGAAGTTGATATTATCATTGGCACGCAAATGGCTGCAAAAGGCCATCATTTCCCGAATCTAACGCTGGTCGGTGTGATTGATGCTGATTTGGGGCTCGCCGGTGGTGATTTGCGCGCGGCTGAGCGGACCTATCAAATTTTATCGCAAGCTGCGGGGCGCGCCGGACGCACGAGCACAGATGGTCGCGCGATGCTCCAGAGTTATGAGCCTGATAATGCTGTCTTTAAAGCGCTCGCATCTGGGGACCGTGATAGGTTCCTTGCCCTAGAAACAGAGTTGCGAGAACAAGCAGAAATGCCGCCTTTCACGCGGCTCGCGGCGCTTATCTTGCAGGGCCCTGATGAGCATCAGCTCCTACAAGTCGCCAAAGCCATGGCAGAAGCCAAGCCGCAATTCCAGCAGGTTGATATTTGGGGCCCAACGCCTGCGCCCATTGCGCGTATTCGAGGGCGTCACCGAATCCGGTTTTTGATACGGTCACCGAAAAAAGTAAACTTACAACAAATCTTGCATGGATGGGTGGCAGATGTGAAGATTCCAAGCCAGATCCATTTGCAGATCGACATCGATCCCTATTCTTTTCTCTGACAATGTGACGCAGATCGCATTTTGCTGTGATTCTAGGTCCCTTCTGTCTTGCCTTTCAGAACATCCTGTGATAGTTCACGCACAGCAGATCAGACATCTATCGTATTACCACCATAGAAAAGCGCTGATAAGAGCGGGTTGTGAGGTCTAGCATCGCTGGGTATCACGCATAGAAGAGGGAAGCAGAAGTTGAGTTCCGTAACAACAGGTCTGGCAGCCAGATATGCTGGTGCCCTTTATGATTTAGCAAGCGAAGCCGACGCGGTCGATGCCGTTCTTGCTGATTTCGATGCCACTGCCAAAATGATTGAATCAAGCGATGATTTAAGCCGCCTCATTACCTCACCGGTATTAGGTCGCCAAGAGCAAACAGCTGCGATGACAGCTGTGCTTGAAAAAGCAGGGGCCAATCCTTTAACTGTCAAATTTATTGGTGCTGTCGCGCAGAATGGTCGTCTGTTCGCGCTTGACCGCATCATGCAGAATTTTGCTGAGCTAGTCGCCAAGAAGCGCGGCCAGATTTCAGCCGAAATCGTATCAGCTGTGGCGCTTGATGATGAGCGTCAAAAGTTGGTGCAAGATACCGTTGCCAAAATTGCTGGTAGCGATAAATTATCTCTTTCGATGCGTGTAGACCCATCCTTAATCGGTGGTCTTGTTGTGCGCATTGGTTCCCGTATGATTGATACGTCAATTAAAACGAAACTAAACCGGCTTGAAGCCGCCATGAAGGGTGTTGCGTGATGGATATCCGTGCAGCTGAAATTTCTGCGATTCTCAAGGACCAAATTGCCAATTTCGGCTCTGAAGCCGAAGTGGCTGAGGTAGGTCGTGTTCTCTCTGTAGGTGACGGTATTGCCCGTGTCTACGGTCTCGATAATGTTCAGGCCGGTGAAATGGTCGAATTTGACGGCGGCATCAAAGGGATGGCGCTTAACCTAGAAACTGACAATGTCGGTATCGTTATCTTTGGTGATGACCGTGGTATTCGCGAAGGCGATGTCGTGCGTCGTACCGCATCGATTGTGGATACGCCAGTTGGTAAAGGTCTATTAGGCCGCGTTGTTGACGCGCTTGGTAACCCTATCGATGGCAAAGGCCCATTGGAAGATGTCACACGTACACGTGTGGAAGTAAAAGCCCCTGGCATTATGCCTCGCCAGTCAGTGCATGAGCCAATGCAGACAGGTCTAAAAGCGATTGATGCATTGGTGCCAATCGGTCGTGGCCAGCGTGAATTGATTATTGGTGACCGTCAGACAGGTAAGACAGCGATTGCACTTGATACATTCATCAACCAGAAAGCTGTGAATGACGCAGCTGGCGGCGATGATA
>WTJA01000100.1 GCA_011524995.1 Alphaproteobacteria bacterium
GCTCGGAGATGTGTATAAGAGACAGGAATTTATGCGTTTCATGACCGATCGCTTTTCAGCTGAGGTTGGGGCGCTTCCTTCACCAAGACGAGAAGTGGCTGGTGAGCTCACTTTATCAGCCTGCACAAGCGACTTTGTGAATTGGATTGAAACCCTTGCGCCTTTCGGGTCAGATTTTCCGGAACCGCGTTTCATGCTCCGTCATTGCTTTATAAAACGCCCGCGATGGCTTGGTGAGGCCAAAGATCACTTTAGCTGCGAGATTACGGACGGTACGGGTGTGAGCTGCCGCGCCATTGCGTTTCGCCTACGAGATAAGTTGGAAAATCCCTCTGTTCTGGAACAAGACGGGCAATTTTTTAACCTATTAGGGCGCCTCGTAAAGGATGATTATCGCGGTGGTGATGCGGTGCAATTTCAAATTGATGATATCGCAATCGTCGCTCCTACTTCCATTGTATAAAAAAGCAAGTGCAAGCGATTTTTATACTTGATTAATCTTATATGGTTTTGTAGACAATCACCACAACGAACGTGTCCCGTTCGTCTAGTGGTTTAGGACACCGCCCTTTCACGGCGGCAACACGGGTTCGAATCCCGTACGGGATGCCATCGTTTGATGGACGCGCATTGCGCACAGACCAGCCTTTTGGCTGGTTTTTTTATGGCTAAAATGAAGTGTATTCAGCGCCAGATATTCACATATTTGATTCGAATATAACGGCAAATTTTTGTCAAAACGCCATGTATCGTGCGTTTTTTATTTTGCCGAATTGCGACCTTTCTGAATTGAAATCGACACCCTAAACATGGTTGATGAAGACGGCGCGCAAAAATCCCTCAAATCAATAAAAATTCCTTACCCAAGCCTATCAAAATGATTGCGCTTTATCGACTTTATGCTCACTGTCTGAAGGAGTTATCGGGGGCGGCTAGCGAAGTTATCTTATGGCAGGTTTGCTTGAGGGAGAAAAGATGATGGATGGTATTCAAGAAGGGGCACGCTCGTCACGCAGAGGCGGGGGGCGCATGGCACGTCATAAGGTGCGCAATGCCCCTTTGGCCAAAGAGGTGCAGCCCGTTCGTCCAGGTTTGGTTGGCGGTAATTATACACCACTTTCAAAAGACGACATTGCTCGTATTGAACAGACAGTCTACCAGCTTCTAGAAGAGATTGGTCTATCTCAGGCCCCAGATACTGGGGTAGAGTATATGGTCAAAGCTGGCGCACTTTATGGTGACGATGGCCGGGTGCGTTTCCCGCGTCATGTGGTTGACCATGCGCTATCTATCGCAGCCAAAGAAATTACGCTCTATGGTCATGACCCACAATTTGACCTTGAGCTATCTGGTAATCGTGTGCATTTCGGAACAGCCGGTGCAGCGGTGAATGTTGTTGATATCCCAAATAATGAATATCGTGAGTCACATCTGAAAGATATTTATGACGCGGCGCGTATTGTGCAAGAAATGGATAATATTCACTTCTTCCAACGCCCGATGGTCGCGAGAGATATTGATGACCCCATGGATATGGATATCAACACGGTCTATGCCTGTTTAAAGGGGACTACTAAACATATCGGCACGTCGATCACGGAACCACATCATGTCAAACCAATCATTGATATGTTGCATGAGGTAGCTGGCGGTGAAGAGGCCTGGCGCGCACGTCCGTTTGTGTCAAACTCAAACTGTTTTGTTGTGCCACCATTACGCTTTGCGACTGAAAGCTGTCAGGTCATGGAACAGGTGGTCAAAGCTGGGATGCCAGTATTGTTGCTATCAGCTGGGCAAGCTGGGGCGACAGCGCCGGCCTCTTTGGCTGGTGCCGTGGCGCAAGCCGTTGCTGAAGTTTTGGCTGGACTTGTCTATGTCAATGCGATGGTACCTGGGCATCCTTGTATTGCCGGAACCTGGCCATTTGTGTCTGATTTGCGTACGGGCGCCATGTCTGGCGGCTCAGGAGAGCAGGGGCTGCTGACAGCCGCTTGTGCGCAGATGGTCAAGCATTTCGGCCTCCCATCAGGGGCGGCGTCTGGCATGGCCGATGCCAAGATGCCTGATGCGCAATCTGGTTACGAAAAAGGCTCCACAAATGTCATGGCAGGGCTGGCTGGCTTGAACATGGTCTATGAAGCGGCTGGCATGCATGCCTCATTGCTAGGCTTCTGCCTTGAGAGCCTTGTGATTGACAATGATATGCTAGGTCAATGTATGCGTTGTGTACGCGGCGTTGATGTGAGTGATGAATCCCTCAGTCTTGATGTGTTCCGCGATGTCTGTTTGGACGGCCCAGGCCACTATCTCGGACATGATCAAACTATTTCATTGATGCAGACGGAATATATCTATCCGTCGGTGGCTGATAGATCATCACCAAAGGAATGGGAAGAATTGGGCAAACCTGTTTTGGTTGAAAAAGCAGCGGCGCGTCGTGATGCCATCTTGGCTCAGGTGCCAACCGATCATATTCCAGCGGATGTAGATGCTAGGTTAAAGCAGAACTTCCGTCTATTCTTGGACGCCTAAACCATGTCTCAGGGCGCATCAGAAATGAAACGTTG
This sequence comes from Alphaproteobacteria bacterium, assembly GCA_011524995.1. Lineage (GTDB taxonomy): Bacteria > Pseudomonadota > Alphaproteobacteria > Puniceispirillales > Puniceispirillaceae > UBA685. The sequence goes on from WTJA01000100.1 coordinate 2,568, forward strand.
CGCGTTTTGTGGTGCGCCTGAGCAAATTATCTGGGTTCACGGTCATGGACAATGTGCCCATTGCAAAGTCAATGCTCACCCTTGTTGTGATGGGGATGAGTGTATTGGCGGTGAGCCTGACCAAAAGATATCTCAGCGTGAAAATTTGCCGCAGGATGCATCAAATTGACTAGTTGATAACAGGCCCGCTTATCATTATAACAGGGTCAAGATTTTCACTCGGTAGGGGAATGGTTATGAACGAAACACTTGGTTTAGCACTAGTAATTGGCTTTCCACTAGTCCTATGGCTCTGCATTTGGGCCTTTGGTAAGGTCTCAGTAGAGCCGAAATAAGCCTATGATAGCGGCTGTAAGCTGCTGCTAGCCTGAAAGGCAAGCAACACACATTTATGCCTGTTTTTCACTGCCCGAATGGGTGAGAACGTGGAAAACGGGCTTTTTTGTGCCTCATTTTCGGTTTGAAGAAAAGCTTCGAGCGCATCACCTAGTGCCGTTATCTCTGTCAGGCTTTTACCAGTCGCATGATTTAAGAGAAATCCTGCGCCTGCCTCACATAAGGCACACCCTTCAACAGACACAGATACATCTGTAATCACATTCTTGTCTATCATAAGTGATAAGGTGATTTTATCGCCACAGGTGGGATTATTGACACTGGCTTCATGTGTCGCAGAAAAAAGAGGGGACGCCTTGCGGGCGTCCCTTGCAAGCTCTAGGAGCTGAGTTTGATAAAGCTCATCCATGATGAGCACCCATCTTAGCTGTTACCGCCGAAAAGCAGTAACGCAAGCGCTAGGACGGCAACGCCATAACCAATATAAATTGACCAGTGAACGCCATTATAGACATTTTCTTCTGGCACCCCAGCTGGGCGTGACTTTGTTGTGTTCGCCATAATATCCCCCGAATAGATTTATTCTGTTGCTAATATATGCGATTTAATTTTGTTTTTCTACCTTCATAATGCGGCCCACTGCAATTGAGAGGAATACCGCACCGAAGGAGAATAACGCGCCCATCTTTGCCGCATTCTGAATCTCACCTGGCGGGAATGCCACCGCGGAGATGAAGAGCGAGACGGTAAAGCCAATCGCAGCGATACACCCAATAATAAATAGCTGAGAGACTTCCATCCCTTCAGGCATGCCTAAGCCAAGCGGCTTGGCTGCAAACCATCCCATTATCAAGATGCCAATTGGTTTGCCGATAATAAGACCAGCTAGAACAAGCCATGTGGCATCACCAATTGATGAGAATTCAACACCAGCATTGGCAAAACCAAAGAGCAGGAGAATGAATTCAACTGGCACCTTCATCTTATGCTCAATATCATTCAACAAATCATGCTGCTCTAATTTCTTGGCATCAAACATACCAAAAGTGATGTCAGCATGAGGAATGGTAGGAATGATAGGAAGTAGACCTAAGGCTGGGTGAATGCCTGCCTGCTGGAACCCATACCATGAGGCGCAACCCGCAATGAGGTAAGGCCAGAAGCCCAGTTTTTGCGCCATATGTGTATAAGGACGTGCTTCATTTGTGCCATCAAGCATACGAGGAAGGCGATTGGCCAACACATAGACCGCAAAGGCAGCAGCGACTGACAATAGAAGCCATTCGAGCGCTAGGTCACCTGATGGAAAGAAGACCGCTAGAATAATCAAGCCGGCAGCATCATCAGCAATGGCGAGCAACAGCAAGAAGCCAACAGCTGGATGTCGCGCGCCAAACACAATACGAGCGACCAAATAAGAAAAGGCAATATCTGTGGCGATTGGAATTGCCCAGCCATTGGCTAGCGCCGCATATTTACCAAGCATGAAAGCGCCGAGTAGATAGATACCAATAGGGCCAATAAGCCCACCAGCTGTCGCAATCAATGGGGTCAGCGCTTTACGACCACGCAAAGACCCATTCTTCAAAATGATCGCTTCCCAGACCTCTTTACCAGCAATGGCAAAGAATAAGGCCATCAACACATCATTAATTAGGTAATGAAGCGTCAATGTGCGATGTCCATCATGGAGATGTCCGATATAGCTATCTTTGACAAGGACCACTTCTACAAGATGGTGATAGCTGTCATAGTCAATATTCGCCCAAATAAGCGCCCCAAAGGCACCCATTACGAGCAGCAGTGAATATTCTTGGATAAAATTCCAGATGCGTCCTGTCTGCGCCATATCGTTCCTCAAAATGTTCATTACATAGTGGTGAAGCGGCTTGCTATCACCTTATCTTGTCATAGATATATAGAGAATAACCGCAGTAGGTTCAAGAAAAGCCAACGTATATATTTGTGTGTTCAAAGAGTGAGTTAAGATGCGTAAGAAGCTGCTAAGCAGTGATATTTTTAGAGGCTCTGTTTATGGCGCGCATCACCCGCTCAATATTGCACGCGTTTGGCCAGCTATTGATATTTGTCGGGCAGAAGGTTGGCTCTCAGATGATGAATATCAGCCTGTTCTACCTATGCCGCCGACGCAGCTTGCGCAATTTCATGACCCCGATTATGTGGCGCAACTTGCCTTGGCGCAGCGCCATCAAACATTGCCGGAGGAGGCCCGCCTTCAATTCCAAATCGGGCAGGGGGTCAACCCTATTTTTCCTGAGGTCTATGACAGGCCCGCCACCGCAGCGCAAGCTAGTCATGAGGGCGCACGCCTTTTACTCAAAGGGGATTATGATATTGTCTATAATCCAGCTGGTGGTACACATCATGGCCAATATAATAAGGCGCATGGGTTTTGTTTTGTGAATGATCCCGTGATCGCCTTGTTGACATTTCTTCGTCACAGCAATGAGCCAATTCTTTATATCGATATTGATGCGCATCATGCCGATGGCGTGCAAGACTGGCTTAGCCACGAGGCGCAATTGCGCCTCATTTCTATTCATCAAGGCTCTGCCTGGCCCCGCACTGGGGCATCAGATGATAGAGGGGCAGGCTCTGCGCGTAACTATGCGCTTGAAGATAGGGCAGGGGATGAAGCGTTGTTAGCGCTC
>WTJA01000131.1:0-2877 GCA_011524995.1 Alphaproteobacteria bacterium
TTTTGAGCCCACCATCCTCGAATGCCCGCGCCAAGATATGGATATTGTGCAGACGGAATTATTTGGCCCCGTATTATGTGTGCAACGCTTCACAAGCGAAGATGAGGTGTTATCCCTGGCTAATGACAGCGTTTATGGATTAGCCGCAGGGATTTTCACCAGCAATGCCACACGGGCCTTGCGTATGAGCAAAGCGATTAAAGCCGGGATTGTTTGGGTCAATACCTATCGTGCGATCTCTCCCATTGCCGAATTTGGTGGTGTCAAACAGTCCGGACATGGCCGTGAGGCTGGCTTCCAAGCCATGTATGATTACACCAAACCCAAAACCGTCTGGATGTCGATGAGTGATGCGCCTATCGCCAATCCGTTTCAGCCTCAATAAACATTGTAAATGTGACGCGCAGGAGCCGTGAGATGAAATTTCAACTTGCCATAAATTTAGAAAGAATGGATGACAGCACCTCAATGGAAGCGGTACGTGATCATACGCTTGAGATGGTGAAGATGGCAGATGAGGCTGGCTTCGAGATTGTTTGGGCCGCTGAACATCACGCCATTGAGATGACGATCGCCCCTAACCCGTTCCAGCTGATGACTTGGTGGGCCACACATACCAAAAATATTAGGCTTGGTGCCGGGGTTGTGAATGCCGCCTATTGGCATCCGATTAATCTTGCCGGTGAAGCTGCTATGATTGACTTAATCAGTGATGGTCGTCTGGAATTCGGCATCGGGTCAGGGGCTTATCAGCGTGAATTTGACCGTATGCATCCCGGCCTCGATCAAAAAGATGGCTGGCGCTACATGCAAGAAATGCTGCCAGTTGTTAGAGCGTTATGGCAAGGAGATGTGGCACATGACGGTGATATTTGGCAGTTCCCAACGTCAACATCTTGCCCGAAACCTGTTCAAAAAGACGTTCCTATTTGGGTCGCCGCACGCTCCCCCATCACGTTTGATTATGCGATTGAACAAGATTGCAACATTATGAGCTGGCCTTTCACCATGCCGTTCTCAGAAGCAGAGGCCTATCGCCAGCGCTTAGACGACGCGGTTGCAAAAGCAGGAAAGCCCTTTAAGCGTAAATGGGCCATGATGCGCCATTCAGCGGTGTATGAAACAGAGGCAGACAAGCAAGAGGCGCTTGATGCCGTCAGGTCGGTATTGGCTATGTTTGGTAATTTGATGACTAAAACAGGTGAGGTCATTAATGGTTTCCCGCAAAAGGTGCCGCTTGAATCGCTCTCTGGCAATGTCCGTGTTGACCCTGACATGCTTGCTGAAAACCTTATGTTTGGTAGCCCAGATGAGATAATTGAGAAATTAAGGCTTTATGAAAATATTGGCGTTGATAGCTTTATCTATTATGCCAGCATGGGATTAGGGTTAGAGGCTCAGAAAAAGAGCCTTGCCCTTTTCATCGATAAAGTTATGCCAGCCTTTCACGAAAAGGCATAAAGGATAGATAGATGAGCTTGGAAATCAGACGAATTATCGAATGGTCACAAACGACATGCCGTGATGGCGGTCGTGATGTGACCCCGCCCACGAAACTATTTGCGGCCATTGCTATCATCAAAAATCCTTGGTTTGGGCGCGGCTTTGTTGAAGATTTGAGCCCCGAAATTAAAGCCTATTGCCCCCTTTTAGGAGAGCAGTTAACACACTGCCTTCTCTCGCTCTCTGGTGGCACAATCGAAGGTGTTGGCAAAGCCTCTGTCGTCGGTATGGGCGGTGAAATTGAACATGGTCAGGCCCTCACCCATTCCCTATGGTTTGGCAATAAATTACGAGAAGCTATTGATGCCAAATCCTATCTTGTGTTTGCCAATACAAGAGGGGCAGCAGGCACGGCGCTTACCATTCCGCTGATGGACAAGGATGATGGCGGGAGACGCTCGCACTATCAAACCATCCAAACCCATGTGGCAGATGCACCTGCCGAAGATGAAATTCTTGTGGCGCTTGGTGGCTCATTAGGGGGCAATCCGCATCACCGTATTGGCGACCGCTATAAGGATTTGGCTGATATGGGGCATGATGTTGATAATCCTGCAGGTGTCTAATGCCTGTCACAGAAAGCGGTACATGCTATCACACCTATGGTAGTGCAGAGAACCCGCCTATCATATTCATACATGGCTTAGGCCTCACCCATCAGACGTGGGATGACTTTGTTCCCGCCTTTGCTGAGCGCTATTATGTCATCACTTATGATTTGTGTGGTCATGGGCAAAGCCGCCTTCCTGAGGGGACAGTGACACTGTCAACTCTATCGCAACAGATCCGCGATCTGATGGATAGCCTCTCGCTCACAGCAGCGCATTTGGTTGGGTTTTCGCTCGGCGGAATGATTAACCGGCGTTTTGCGATGGATTACCCGGGTGAGGTTTTATCTCTTGCCATTTTAAATTCCCCTCATGAGCGGGACCCTGCCCTGCAAGAGCAAGTTGAAGCCCAGGCTATCGCCTCAGCAGAAGGCGGCATTGAAGCCGTCTTAGATGCAGCGCTTATCAGATGGTTTACCGCCTCATTCAGAGAGCAGCATCCTGAGATGGTCGATATTGTCCGCCAAACGCTACTGCGAAACGATACGGCAAATTATGCCAAACATCGGTTTGTGCTAGCCAATGGAGTATTGGAATTAATCGCTCCGACCCCTGCCCTGACACATCCAACCCTTGTGATGACCTGCGAGAATGACACAGGAAGCACGCCTGCAATGTCAGAAGCCATCAGCCAAGAGATTGTGGGTAGTCAGCTCCTGATTTTGCCGCAGCTGCAGCATCTTGGCTTATTAGAAGAACCAGAACAGTTCATCACGCCGCTTCTGTCCTTCTTGTCAAAGACGCCTTAGGCAGAAACGTTGCGATA
>WTJA01000131.1:2977-5558 GCA_011524995.1 Alphaproteobacteria bacterium
TCACGCCGCTTCTGTCCTTCTTGTCAAAGACGCCTTAGGCAGAAACGTTGCGATAGAGTGTAAGGCTTGCGCAAGCTGATATAAATACCATTACAAGCATGCCAATCACGCCAATTAAGGGGGTATGCGCGGCGCCCGCCCCAATGAGGACGGCGCCACCGACACCGCCAACAATCATGGTCATAGCACCAATGAAGCCAGACGCTGTGCCTGCCTGCTGCCCTGCCGCTGCTATCCCAGCTATCGTCGCATTCGCCACGGTAAACCCGTTGGCAAACCCGAAAAGCATGCAAGGCAGCGCAATCGCAAGAGCAGTGATAGACGCATAATCATACATGCCCCACAGCAGAAGCAGAGATAGCACTGAGAGGCTACACCCTATGAACACAGTGCGCTCAAGCCCTCTTTCAATCATAAAGTAGCGGTTACATAAATTCCCTATTAAATAGCCACCAGGCGTCAAAGCAAACCAAAGTCCAAATGCCCAAGGGGAAACGCCATGCGCTTCATAGGCATAAGGGATAAAGGCATTCAGCGAAAAGAACGCTCCTACTTGCAAGGCACTCACTAGCATAAAGCCGCAAAAGACAGGGCGAGATAGAACCGTGCCATAGCTTCGACTTATCGCGCGCACAGATAGCGCTTTATCACGGGCACTATGTGTTTCAGGTATCAAGAGAAGAGATAGGCCAAATAGCAGCAAGCCGGCGGCACTTATCAAACCCATGATACCTTGCCAGCCCAAATGAAACACAAATGTGCCACCAAGGGTGAGGGCAAAAAGTGGGACCACCGCTTGGATTGTCTGAACGGTGGCCATGGCTTTCGACGCATTCATCCGATCAAAATGATCGTGAATAATGGCCCGGCCCATCGACAGGGACGCCGCCGCCCCTATGCCTTGCAGGCACCGATAAATCAACAGACTCTCTATTGTTTCCGCCTGTGAGGCAGCGAGGCCAAACACGCCAATCAGCGCCGCCCCAGCGAGGAAGAAGGGTCGCCTGCCTATGATATCTGACAAGGGCCCAATGACCAATTGACCAAGCGCCAGCATCGCTAAATATAAGGTGAGTAATTGTTGGGCAGCTTGTGATGAGGCACCCAAATCCTGCGCAATAACAGGCAGGGCAGGTGTTACAACGGTGATCCCCATCGCCGCGCTACCTGTCGCTAGCGCAATGATCCAGATAGGAAAAGACTCTGCTTGCATTTTGTGAGATTGAGGTTGGCTCATCGCGTCTTATGTCACCCTATAGCTCGACAAATTAAGCAGAATTCACTTGGCTTTTGTTACCATATATTGTTTTGTTTTTTCACAACAATTTTACATATTTCATAAGGTATGTTCATGAAGTGGAACATTGATGATCTTCCTATCTTCCTCGCTATTATCGAGCATCAGGGCATAACAGCTGCGGCCGATAAGCTCAATATGCCGAAATCAACTGTAAGCCGCACCCTATCTCGGCTTGAAGCAGATATGAATATCCGTCTCTTTGAGCGGACAACCCGCCAGCTTCAGCTGACACAAGAAGGGGCTTCTTTTGCCCCTTACGCACAGGCTATCATGGATCAAGCTGCCAAAGCAGAACAGGCCCTGTCGGGCGAGCCCGTTGCCCCTAGTGGGGCATTGAAGGTCTCCCTGCCTATGACCTTTGGTCGCGAAATTATGGGGCATAAATGGCATGATTTTACCACCGCCTATCCTGATATTACCTTAGAGGTTCATCTCACACCCTATGATGTGAATCTGCGGCGCGAAGGGTTTGATATCGCGGTGATAGAGGGGGGTGTCACTGATCATAGTCTGGATATAACAGACCTTGTCTCCACGCCCCTGATTTGGGTGTCATCTCCCTATTATAAGAGACAATTCCATTTTGACGATACCGTCTCCTCTCTCAAGCCACATATCCGCTATATTGAGCCACAATATCAAACATCAAAACTGTCAGTAAAAACACCGTCTGGTCGCCAGCAGTTAGACACAACAAAGCTGATAGGTATCAATGATGCCAGTGCATTGCGGGAGCTGACATTACAAGGAGATGGGGTTGCCCTTCTGCCAGAACTCTATTGCCTTCCTTATTTGAAGAGAGGCGATCTTGTAGAGCTTTGTCCAGAAATCACGGTCGAGACACAAATGCACGTGACCGCCGTCACACCACAGAAGGACAGACGATCAGCCAAAGCAGAGCTGTTTTTGCAATTTGTCACAGACTGCTTGGCTGATTATCGTGATATTCGCTAGAAAATATGTGCCTTTGACGCATCAAAGCTAAAGGCCACCTCTTCGCCTAAGGCGACCTCTGGCACCTCAGGTGAGGCAAAGCGGAAAGGTGTACCTGCGGCAGAAATAAGCTCAATAATGGTCTCTGTGCCAAGGCGCTCAATAAGGGTGATTTTCCCTTTGAGCTGGCCTTTTTTATCAAGAACCATATGTTGCGGGCGAATGCCAAAACGAGCGGCATCACCGGCCTGTTTCTCAGTTGATACGAGGCGCACCAAAGGGGTATCCAGCCCCTCACCGGCAAAGGTAGCTTGCCCCTCTTTGGTTTTTCCAATTGTGCCATCAAAG
>WTJA01000125.1 GCA_011524995.1 Alphaproteobacteria bacterium
GCACCGATTGAGACATTGCCTTTTGAAGATGTCACCTATTGGCAAGAATTATCAGAGATTTTCACATGGTCGAAGACACATTGCTTCCGCCGCTTGGGGATTTGTTGGGGCGCGCAGGCTTTGATGAAACTGGCTTATGATATTCCCAAATATGAGATGGCTGACAAATTATTTGGTGTGTTCTCACATCATTTGGCCGCTAATGGGGGGCGCCTCATGCACGGCTTTACCGATGATTTCCCGATGCCAGTCTCGCGCTACACCTATAATAAAGCAGAAGATATCGCTGCCGCTGGCCTATCGGCGCTTGCGGTATCTGATGAGGTGGGAATTGGGATGGTCAGATGCCCGCAATCAGGGGACCTGTTTGTGCTGAACCATTTGGAATATGATGCCGATACGCTGGGGGCTGAATATCACCGCGATGCAGATGCAGGGCTAGAGACAGCTTTGCCTGCCAATTACTTCCCGGATGATGATCCCAAACAAGCCCCTATCAATCATTGGCGGCCTTTTGCCTTTTTGCTCATGTCAAATTGGCTGAATGAGCTCTATCAAGATACCTTGTTCGATTTATCGGAGCTATCTGACAGAGCATAAGTGATATGGCCAATCTTACGCCCCTTACGAAAGGCGTCTTTGCCATAAATATGCGTATGAACTGCCGGGTCAGCATAAAAGCCTGGAATCTGGTCGCCATGCTGGCCTAGCAGATTTTCCATGCGCCAAGCGCCTCTCGCCATAGCCGGGCGCATTGGCAGGCCAGCTGCTAGCCGCGCTGCTTGTTCAAATTGGCTAATTGTGGCGCCTTCGATTGTCCAGTGGAATGAATTATGTGGGCGCGGGGCAATCTCATTAAATATGAGTGTGCCATCAGCAGCAATGAAGCTCTCCATCGCTAGAATGCCGCATAAATCTAAATGTCTGGCCACATTTTCAATTGCATCATAGCCCTTTTGTAGGATTGCCGCATCAAGCGGGGCTGGCGCTGTACTTGTGGCCAAAATGCCATTTATGTGATGATTCATCGTCGCTGGGAAATGCTCAACACGCCCCTCAGCGTCTCTGGCAATGAGGAAACTAGCTTCCGCGACAAAGTCAATTTTCGATTCAAGGATAAGGGGTTTGCCGCCCATCTCCTGCCAGATGGCCGCGCTGTCAGATGTGTTAGAGACGCGCATTTGTCCCTTGCCATCATAGCCGTCGCGCCTTGTTTTTAAAAAGCCCTCATCTGGTAAGGCTGCCAAGGCAGCAACAAGCTCCGCTTCCGATGTGACATCCCAAAAGGCTGGTGTGGCAATGCCAAGAGACTGCGCCATTCGCTTTTCAGAGAGGCGATCTTGGGCCGTATCCAAAGCCGCAATCGATGGGTTGACCTTATCAAGCTGTCGGGCAATCCGGGCCAAAGCAGAGGAAGGCACATTCTCAAATTCAGATGTGACCCCATCAATCGCAGCAGCAAAGTTATCAAGCGCCGCTTCATCATCATAGGCGGCTGTTGTCGTGGCATAGGCCACATCGCCGGCTGGGGAGTGGTCGGCATCTGGGGCAAAAATATGGGCGCGCACCCCTAATTCAGCGGCAGCTAATGCAATCATGCGGCCTAATTGGCCTGATCCTAAAATGCCAATGACTTTTACCATTTATGCCTCGTCTGATGGGTGCTCGGCAACATTGTCAGTTTGTGCCTGACGCCATGCGATAACAGCCTCTGCTGCTTTTTGATTTGAAAGAGCCAGAATTTGGACAGCAAAAAGTGCGGCATTCTTAGCGCCAGCTGCGCCAATGGCTAGTGTGCCCACTGGCACACCGCCTGGCATTTGCACGATGGATAATAGAGAATCCATACCCTTTAAGGCTTTTGATTCCACTGGCACGCCAAGAACGGGCAGATGGGTGTGTGAGGCAATCATGCCTGGCAGATGGGCAGCGCCGCCCGCGCCCGCGATGATAACCTTAAAGCCAGCATCGGCCGCCCCAGAGGCAAAATCAGATAATCTATCTGGTGTACGATGAGCTGAGATGATGCGCGCCTCATAGCTGATACCAAGCTCATCTAGGATCAAGGCCGCTTCTTTCATTGTCGCCCAATCAGATTGGCTCCCCATACAAATCGCAATATCAACAGGTGAAGACGTCATAATCATTACTCTTTACTTAGAAATAAAAAAGGGGAGGGTTAAGCGATAATATCAGGCAGCGTTAGCGCCTTTAATTTGGTGATATCATCTTTGAGAAGTAATTTCCGTTTTTTTAAGCGCTGTAACTGCAGCTGATCACAAGGTGTGGCTTCGGTGAGGCGCGCGATGACATCATCAAGATCGCGGTGTTCAGACAGCAGATCGTCAAGTCGTTTTTTGACAGCGTCTTCTTGTGTGCTGAATTCCATATATCCCCCCACCCTATGTGATGTGAGACAAAGCCGCGTTTCTGTGAGGCCACACCATAACAAATTGTCCAAAAGAAAACTAGCCTTGTCAGTGTCAGATAGACGCGCTTTTCTGATTAAGACTAGACAGAATATGCCAGAACGTTGCACATTACGCAGCTAAGAGATGGGGATAACACTTTACCAATAAGGTAAAGAGTGATGACAAGCTAATGGCTTGTTAAGCAATGTGAGGGACATGTCATGGGACAAATCTTTGATAAGATTGCAGCTGAGGCGGCCGCCGATCCGCAAGGCTTTTGGGCAAAAGCAGCCGAAGATATCGCTTGGATTACGCCGCCAAAGCAAGTGCTAGATGATGCCAAGCCACCTTTTTATCGTTGGTTTGTCGGTGGTGAGGTGAATGGCTGTTATAACGCTGTTGACCGTCATGTTGAAGCAGGGCGCGGCGAACAAAACGCCTTGATTTATGATAGCCCCGTTACGGATAGCAAACGCCAGATTACCTATGCTGAATTGCAAGACCAAGTGGCACGCTGCGCTGGTATGTTGCAGGCCCATAATGTTGGGTATGGCGACCGCGTGATCATCTATATGCCGATGGTGCCTGAGGCCGTTATTGGCATGCTAGCTTGTGCGCGTATTGGTGCCATCCACTCAGTCGTATTTGGCGGGTTTGCCGCGGCTGAGCTGGCAAAGCGTATCGATGATGCGGCGCCGAAGCTGATTTTGACAGCGTCTTGCGGCATTGAACCAAGCCGCCTTGTTGAATATAAGCCGCTGATTGATGAAGCCATTGACCTATCGGTGCATAAGCCAGATTCTGTGATTTTATGGCAGCGCCCGCAATGTGAAGCCAGCATGATCGCAGGCCGTGATTTTAATTGGGCCGAGGAAGTGGCAAAGGCAGAGCCGGCCGCCTGTGTGCCTGTGAAATCAGAAGACCCTGCTTATATCCTCTATACATCTGGCACAACAGGCATGCCAAAAGGGGTGGTTCGTCCGACAGGCGCTCATATTGTTGCGCTGAAATGGTCGATGAAGAATATCTATGATTGTGAAGCAGGTGATGTCTATTGGGCCGCATCTGATGTGGGCTGGGTTGTTGGCCATTCTTATATTGTCTATGGGCCTCTATTTGAGGGCTGTACCTCTGTTATCTATGAAGGCAAGCCTGTGGGAACCCCTGATGCGGGCGCGTTCTGGCGTGTGATTTCTGACTATAAGGTCAAGGCGATGTTCACCGCCCCAACAGCGATACGCGCTGTGAAAAAAGAAGATCCCAATGGTGATTTGATTGCCAATTATGATCTGAGCCATTTGAAATATCAGTTCCTGGCTGGGGAGCGGTGCGATCCTGATACGTTGAAATGGTGTGAAGACAAATTAGGTGTGCCAACCATTGACCATTGGTGGCAAACAGAAACAGGCTGGTCGATTGCGGCAAATTGCATGGGGATTGAGCCACTTCCTGTGAAAGCCGGAAGCCCGGCGCGCCCTATCCCAACTTGTGATGTGCGTGTTGTAGATGAGGCTGGCAAAGATGTTGCTGCTGGTGATATTGGCGCGATTGTTGTGAAATTGCCGCTGCCACCAGGGTCACTGTCAACCTTGTGGAATAATGATGAACGTTATGTTGATGCCTATATGGCGGATTATCCTGGTTTTTATAAAACAGGTGATGCCGGCTATCTGGACGAAGATGGCTATGTCTATGTCATGAGCCGGACAGATGACATCATCAATGTGGCAGGCCATCGCTTGTCAACAGGCGGTATGGAAGAAGTGTTGGCTGAGCACCCTGATGTCGCTGAATCAGCCGTGCTTGGTGTCAATGATACCTTGAAAGGCCAGGTGCCGATGGGCTTCATCGTCCTAAAGTCAGGCGTCAGCCGCGCAGGTGATGAGATTATCAAAGAGCTGATTGCCTCAGTACGTGAGCGGATTGGTCCTGTCGCCGCCTTTAAATTGGCTGTGATTGTCGCACGTTTGCCTAAGACAAGATCAGGAAAGATTCTGCGTGGCACGATTCAGAAAATCGCTAATGGCGAGAGTTATGCAATGCCTGCGACAATTGATGATCCCGCGATTTTAGATGAGATCGCAGATGCGCTAAACCATATTGGTTATCCGAAATCATAAGGCGTGAGCGTGATATCAGACATAAAAAAACCCCCTTGCGGATTAGGCAAGGGGGTTTTTCTTTTTCTGTATCAGCGCGCCTATGGCACTTCTGAGATGGCTTGCACTTGTGTTTCAGCATTGGCTGGTTGACCGCCTGCTTTTTCAATGGCTGCGTTCAAATCACCTTGTGAGCATAGGCCGAGCATGGCAGGATGCTTGGCTTGGATATTCTGAATATTCCAATGGGTGCGTTCACGAATTTTCTTAATCGTTTCTTTGGTTGTGCCAATCAGCTTGCCAATTTGCGCATCACTCAATTCAGGGTGATGCTTGACTAGCCATGCAATCCCGTCAGGCTTATCACCGCGGCGTGCCACTGGCACATAGCGCGGGCCTTTTGTCCGCATGGTTGGTTGCGGCAAGTTTGATTGCGCAAGCACGAGGTTGGCGCTGCTATCTTCTTCACAGCGTTTAATTTCTTCGGCTGTCAATTGACGGTTTAGCACAGGATCATAGCCCTGAATGCCAGCGCCAACTTCGCCATCAGCGATGGCTTGCACTTCAAGAACATGGAGTTCACAGAAGGTTGCAATCTGATCAAACGTCAAACCTGTATTATCGATTAGCCAAACGGCAGTGGCTTTAGGCATTAATAATTGTGTCATCATCATTCTCATCAGCTGACATGATAATCTGAGATAATGCATGACTTTGTGCCATAGCAAACCGGCTGTCGAAAGCGTGGATGCCTTCTGACCGACCCCAGATAATTCATGTGGTGAAGGTTTCTAACTCCTATATACGCAATTTTCTTGGCTTTTGCAAAGGCTAGTCTCAAAATGCCTCAAGATAGGAGATAAGAGATGGAAGATGAGATTAGACGGCCAGCCTCGCAAGAGCTGTCCCCACCTGATTTGCAAAGTTGGAATATTGCCGATTTACAAAGCTATCGCGCGTCATTAGTGACAGAGATAGCGCGTGTTGATGCCAAGATCAGCGAAAAAGAAAAAATCAATGACGCCGCTGCGGCGCTGTTTAAATCATCTTAAGTCAGCCCGATCCGAAGAGGCAGGAAAAGGATAGAAATGATGCAACATATGTGTGTGACAGGTGCCACATCTGGCATTGGGCGAGGCATTGCACAGCAAGCGGCTGCGGCAAAGATGGGGCTGACCATAACAGGGTTAGAGGCAGAGGCAGATATCGCGCCGCTCATCGCCGCCTTAACTGAGGCAGGCGCTGCCTTTGTTCACTATTATCAGGTCGATTTAAGTGACGGCGATGTTGCACGCCAGATGGTCTCTGCGGCCGCTGACAAAGCAGGGCAGCTTGATATCCTTGTCAATAATGCTGGTATCCAGCATGTCGCGCCTGTTGAAAGCTTTCCTGTCGCGCAATGGGATAAGGTCATCGCTGTTAATTTATCAGCAGCCTTTCATACAACCGCGATTGCTGTGCCTTTGATGCGTCAGGCTGGCTTTGGGCGTATTATCAATATCGCCTCGGTTCATGGGCTGGTGGCATCGGTTCAGAAAGCTGCTTATGTCGCCGCCAAACATGGCATTATTGGCCTTACAAAAACGGTTGCCTTGGAAATAGCAGAAGCCAATATGACCTGTAATGCGATTTGCCCGGGCTGGGTCAGAACGCCGCTTGTCGAAGCCCAGATTGAAGCCAAAGCGCAAGCCTCTGGCCTCACGGTGGAAGAACAAGCCAAACAGCTTGTGACCGAAAAACAGCCAAAGCCTGATTTCGCAACACCAGAGCAGATTGGCGATATGGTGCTTTATCTTGCCTCAGATGCGGCGAAAATGGTGAATGGGGCATCCTTTACCATTGATGGTGGCTGGTCAGCCCAATAGCCTAGTCAGCTGTTTTATCATCTGGCTTTGGCAGAGGTGGCATCCAGTCAGGAAGCGCTATCTCAGCAGGCGCGCCTTCGGCCTCACAGCTGGCAGTGCCATCTAAGATCTCATGCACAGCGGCCAATTTCAGCGTCGCCAAGCCGATCATTTGCCCGTTATAAGGGGCGGCGTGATGTACCGTGCCAATGGTCTTTCCTGCGCAAATGACGGGCATCTCCGCGGCAAGATGAGGCGCAGTAATAGGCAGAAGCCGCTTTTTGACAAGGCCGCGATAATGGGTGCGCGCTGTCACTTCTTGGCCGATATAGCATCCTTTTTTGAAATCAACGGCCTTGATGAGGTCTAATCCTGCTTCGAGCATCAAAGCTCGATTTGGCGTTAATTCTAGCGGGCCCTCTGGTAATGCCAGGCTGAGGCGGCGGGCAAGATACGCCTCATAGGGCGCAAAGGAGAGGGCGGCAAGCTGGCTTTGTGAGATCAAAGCAAGATAGCCCATTGCCTCATGGCGGGCATCTTTCACAAAGGCAATATCAGCCATGGCAGGCACCTCATCCAGACAGGCGATGACGTGCAAATCCTCTTCCCGGGAGAGTGTCAAAGGACGGCGGAGGCGATAGAGCCGCAATTTTTTTAACGTGTCTTCGGCTTGGCTTTCATCAATATCAAGATAGACATCATCGGGGCCTTTGGGATAGAGGACCATCTCTGCCAGGATACGCCCTTGCGGTGATAGTAAACAG
Source organism: Alphaproteobacteria bacterium (assembly GCA_011524995.1). Classification (GTDB taxonomy): domain Bacteria; phylum Pseudomonadota; class Alphaproteobacteria; order Puniceispirillales; family Puniceispirillaceae; genus UBA685. Next base: position 7,119 of record WTJA01000125.1, read on the forward strand.
CTTTGGCGCATACCTCCTGCGGGCACGGACAGGCAATCTGCTGTGAGGATATCATGCAAAAATTGAAGCGCGCCTTCGCCAGTAATGCGAAGCACGGTGCGATGCGCTTTATGATAGAATGCCATAGCTGACAGGTCCTTTATGGTGTGATGACAGTGATATCGCCCTCATAGCGTGCGATATAGAAATGGCGATCACGTGACCAAAAACAAGTTTTTTTATTGGGAAATACAGCCATAAATCCCTCTTGTGCTGCGATGCGGTAGCTTTGATCGCACCCCAAATAGCGGGCGATAAGCGTATCACCTTCAATACGCACCTCTGCGACATCTTTTTTTGTAACAGAAATAGCAGGCAGGCTTCGTTTAAAACATTGGCCTTGTTTTTCGCCACGACAAGCGGTTTCCGTCGACCCAATCATGCGCAGATAAAAAAGCTGGCCACCCTCATAGGCAAAGCCTTCATCATCAAACATTTGGCACCCGTCATCAGGCGCGCGCTGGCTTTGGGCAAATTCACAGGTGAACCAAATCCCCTCCCAGGCGCTAGCGAGCGCAGAGCGAGAGGAAAGGGGGCTAATTAAGAGGATAGCCATGAGAAAAAATGTGACTGAAGATGTGAGTTTCATGCCTGCCCTATCCGGTGATCTGAGCTCTTTCGTCGCAGATGCTAGTCATCGCTCTCTAATCATGCCATCCTCTTGGGGAGTGGGGCAAGATATGAGTGGTTAGGATAATGCAAGATTTCGTCGAACATCCCATGCGCCGCGCCTTGAATGACGAGTTACATGCGCGGAAATTTAACGATTTTGAGGGCACAGGCCGTTTCATTCGCTATGTCTATTTCATGCAAGGTCATGATTTAGGTCTGCTGGCTAAGGTCAATCAGATGCTGACAAAGCTTGGCTTGCCAGAAATGGGGGCGGATGAAAAATTCATCCGCCATGACCTAGCCTCCTATGCGCTGCGTGTGGAGCGTCATACTGAATTTATGTCCCTCAGCCTAATTGATAGAGATGATAAACCTTGTCGCTATCCCACCACACAGGCCTTTGATGAAGCAGCGTTTCCGCATTTGCCTTTTGAAGATATTGCGGCTTTTGGGCACCCCTTATTTCACGCTATGTGGCTTGAAATACAAACAATGCCAAAGAGCCTGCCAGATGCGCAGCAGATGCAAGATTATCTTGGCGGGCGCGCGATTGCGGCAAGCCAGGTCTCTGCTAAGGGCGCCCATCTTTATTGTAACTTTGATATTGATGATGCGGGCTATAGCCGGATGGTGTTATTGAATGACCAGATTGCGAGCCATCGCATGGGGCGCTTCATTCAACGCGCCATTGAGCTTGAAACCTATCGTCTTTTGGCGTTGCTCAGCTTGCCGAAAGTCAAAGCCCATGCGCCAGATCTTGACCAGATCGAGGCGACTTTGCGCAGTGCAACAAATGCGCTTGCTGATATGCATCGTGCGAGCGATAGCGACGGCCAAACAACTGAGGCGGATAGGCTGTTATCGCAACTCACCGCGCTTGCCGCCCAGCTTGAACAAATTCATAGCCAGACCTCCTATCGCTTTGCAGCCTCTGCGGCCTATCAAGATATTGTCACAGCGCGCCTTGCTGCGATGAATACCTCGCGCCTTGATGGCTTCCAATCAATTCGTGGTTTTTTGGATAAGAGAATGATGCCTGCGATGCAGACCGCTACAGCATTTGCCGCCCGGATGGAGAGATTATCTCAGCGTATTGCCCAAGCCGGCCAGCTACAACGCTCGCAAACAGAGCTGGTTTTACAAAAACAAAACCGGGATTTGCTGGTCTCAATGAATAAGCGTACCTCTGCGCAGCTTCGCTTGCAGCAAACCGTTGAAGGGCTATCAATTGCGGCTGTCACCTATTATGCGGTTAGCCTTGTTGGCTATCTGGCAGGCGGGGCCCCGCTTGCGGAATGGGGGCTTGAGAAGACACTGATTCAAGCCTTATCAGTGCCCGTGATTGCATTTTTGGCATGGCAGAATATTAAGCGTGTGTCCCGCGCTTTGGCATCCCGGCCACCCCAAGATTAAAGGCTAAAAAAGCGCCGCCGCTCGATATGATACCTGCGATGCCTAATAGCGCCATCAACGCGCCTAAGCTTGCGCCTTGGTCAATCATAAGACCCATCAAGATAGGTGCCGCCGCGCTCGCCCCGACATTGATCGGTAAGGTCACCGATCGGATAGCGCCAAGGAAGGATGTGCCATATCTCTCAGCTAAGAGGGCGTTAAGCGCAGTGTTTGGCATGCCTGAACAAAGGCCAAATAACATAAAGAAAAGCGCTAACATGACAGGGCCGTCTGCGAGCCACAAGGCAAGGGAAAACCCAATGACGGGAAGCTGCGCAAAGCTGACGACCTTATGAGCTGTAAACTTATCAACCAATAGGCCAGAGAGAAGCGAGCCGGCGAGCGCCGCTGCGGCGTAAAAGCCATAATTGGCCGACCAGACAAGAAGCGAGATGCCTTTACTTTCCGCGAAGTAAATTTGATGAAACAACAGCCCTGTCACGGTGAAAGACGGGACAAAGACAAGCCAGATGATAGCCATCCAAAAGGCAGGGTCAGCAAACATATCAGCGCGGGTGAAGGCGGGGCTTTCTGCCTCTTTTATCTGTTGCGATGTGCCTGTGACGCCCGCCCCATCTTGTCCATCTGTTCGCTTGGTAAGCGGGGATAGAAACGGGGCCAAAGAGACAAAAGCGATAGCGGCCATAATGACCCAAATCAGGCGCCACTCCAAGAAGGCAAGCAATGCGACAATAATTGCAGGGCCGATGGATTCGGCACAGGTCATGCCTAAGCCTGCGAGTGCGAGGCCACGCCCTCTGGCTTTGACATAACGGCGGGCAATGGCTGTTTGCCAAACATGGCTCATCATGCCTTGGCCCCATAGCCGCAGGAAATAAATCCCAATAACCAGCGCTACCAAAGAGCTCACTGTCGCAAAAAATAGAGAGGCAAGACATAAACAGCTCAGCGTGAGGAGGCTCAATCGTTTGACCGGAATGCTGTCAGCTAATTTACCAAGCCATAATAAGGTGAAGGCAGAGGCGATGGTTGCCAATGCGTAATAGCTGCCGAAATCACCATGGCTTAGATCAAGCGCTTCTCGTATCTCGCGGCTGAATAAGGAAATGAAAAAAGTTTGGCCAAGTGATGACCAAAACGCCATCAACCCGCCAAAGAGCAAAAAGCGCCATTCGCTTTTCAAAAAAGACAAGGAAGAAGAGGGGATAAGGGTCATGGGGCTAGGTATCTATCTCACCGGCGGCGGCGATTACGCCCTTTGCCTTTTTCCGCTTTTTCTTTCTTAGGCTTTGTCGCGGCATTATAGACAATGCCCTCAGCTATCATGGCAAGCGCCATGATGCCGATGCCAATCATGCCCTGACCGGAGGTTGCAACCCACCAACCTATCACAACAATCGCCGCCCAAAATAACCCAAAAACTATGGAAATCATGCCCTTCATAGGGAGATATTCCTTTTCATCCACCCGTGTAACTGGGCCCAGCCTAGCAGGTTTGTCTGGCAAAACTCAATGGGAAACACGCGCTATCCTTTTGCTTTGCACAAAGTGTGAAATCAGTCATGCTGATGATAGAGCCTTGCCATGAGGGGATTAGCAAAAGGAGCGTAGAGATGGCCTATGAACATGATGCCAGCATGATGAATAATCTGTATTGGTGGGGGATCCCAACCTTATTCAGGACGCCTCATATCCCGTTGGATGATGCGCGTCTGGCAGAGGTGGATATTGGCCTTGTTGGCGTGCCTCATTCCTCAGGTAATGGCACAACTGAAAAGGACCAGCATTTGGGCCCGCGTGCTGTACGCAATGTGTCAGCGGTTCAGCATCGTGTCCATGGGGAATTCAACCTCGATCCCTGGTCCGCTGCCCAGATTGCCGATATTGGCGATGTGCCCTTTCCAAAGGCCAATGATAATGAGGATTCCATTGAGCGGATTACGGCGTTTTACCAAGAGCTTGATCGCAAAGCCGTGCGTCCTGTTTCAATTGGCGGTGACCACTCGATTACAGGCGGTATCGTGCAAGCCTTGGGCAACGGGCATTTGACCAATGGCGAGCCTGTTTGTTTCCTGCATTTAGATGCGCATACCGATGTCTTCACCAAAGTCGATCATTTCCTAGGGGCAAAGAAATCAGCGGCTCATTGGGGCGCCTATCTCGCTGATCAGGGACAGGTTGACCCACATCATTCCATGCAAATTGGCTTGCGTGGCCATCCGCGGACATTGGATTGGCTCCAGCCTTCCTATGATTATGGCTATAATATCGTCACGATGGCAGAATACCGTCAAAGAGGCGCGCTTGATGTTATCGCTGAGATTAAAGATGTGTTAGCTGGGCGCCCTGTTTATATCACTTTTGATCTTGATTGCTTGGACCCGACCATTGCCCCGGCAGTTGCGAATGTCGAAGCAGGGGTGTGCGGCTTTTCCATTGATGAGGCACGCGGCTTGCTTCATGCGGTGCGCGGTATGAATATCATTGGCGGAGATGTGGTTTGCCTGATGCCGACAAAGGACCAGCCTAATCATATTACATCACTTGTCGCAGGCGCGGTGATGTTTGAGATGATTGCGATGATGGCAGAAAATCATAAAGCCAAAGTCTAGAGGAAACAGAGATGGTGCTGCTGAGAGGGATTGAACCTCCGACCTCACCCTTACCAAGGGTGTGCTCTACCGACTGAGCTACAGCAGCATTATCACTGACATCTCATGTTCGCTCGTCCTATCATAAGACAGGGTTTCACTGCAAGCCTTACTATTGCCTTACAGCCTGACAAGCCGTTTGACCAAAGCCCGCATTTTGGGACTGAAGAGAGTCTCTGTGAAATAAGAGCCGGCAATCCGCTTTGAGGCTTCCCCATAAGTAGGATAAGGCGCGATGTAGGATGCCATCGCACTGATTTTCAACCCTGAGGAAAGGGCAAGGCTCCAGCTATTAATCATCTCACCGGCATGAGGCGCTAGAATAGATGCGCCTAGAATTTTGCCCTTTTTGGTGGTTGTCACCTTGATAACGCCTTCGGTTTTACGCTCAGCTCTGGCACGGTCATTATCTGCCAGCGACCAGTTCAAAATCTTGATATTATCAGCGCCATAGGCAGATAGAGCCTCTTCTGCGCTCATGCCAACATGCGCCAATTCAGGGTCGGTATAGGTCACCCAAGGAATGGCTTTATCTGAGATTTTAGTTGGTAGTTTGAACAGCATATTGCGGATAATCACCGAGGCATGATAGCCGGCGATATGGGTGAATTGATGGCGTCCTGCCACATCGCCAATAGCGAAAATATGTTTCACGCTGGTGCGCAGCCTGTCATCTGTCATAATGCCTTGGCGGTTTGTCATAACCCCTGCGGCCGGCAAATTTAAAGTTGAGATATTAGGGCGTCTGCCCACGGCAACCAGTAAATCAGACCCCCTAATGACGCGCTCATCAGCGAGGTGAACTTCTATCTCTTCGCCAACTTTGGCGCAGGATGTGACCCCTGTGCCTTCGATGATTGAGATGCCTTCTTTCATGAGCTGGTCTCTTAAAATAGTTGTGAGCTCTGGATCATCACGCCCCATCACTTTCAGGCCCTCAATCACCGTGACCTCGCAACCAAGTCTGGCATGGGCTTGTGCCATTTCCATGCCAATAGGGCCGCCACCAATAATGATGAGGTGATGTGGTTTCACTTGCGATTGGAAGATGCTCTCATTGGTGAAGAAGGGGGTGCTATCAAGCCCGTCAATTGGCGGGATAAAGGGATGCGAGCCAGTGGCAATCACAAAATAGCGCGCTTTGACTTCATAATGGCGAGAGGCAACCACTTTGGCAGAGGTGAATTGCGCTTCTTCTGAGATAACAGTGACGCCTAATCCCTCGAACCGTTCCACGGAATCATGCGGCGCAATACCCGCAATCACATCAGCAATATGCGATTTGACCGCGCTGAAATCCACATCATTGTCGCCAGAGATTCCCATCTCAGGATGGCCTTTGCCATAATGGGCAAATTTGCCAGCTGCCAATAGGGCTTTGGAGGGCACGCATCCGGTATTGAGGCAATCACCGCCCATCTCTCCGCGTTCAAATAGGACAACTCTTGCTCCCATTTGGGCAGCACCGGCCGCGACAGATAAGCCGCCAGACCCTGCACCAATGATGCAAATATCTGTTTCGATTTGGCTTCTATGAGGAGATGTCATCTTTCTACCCTCCTGTGGTTTGAGAGGCTTGTTTCTGGCGCCATTTTTTGACGATGATAGGCACCAGTGCTAGCACGCCTAAAGCAATGAGTGGCAAGATCACTTGCGGGTCAGATAAGGTTGATAAATCAGGTGTTTGCCCTTGACGAAGTACATGGTCAAAACCGCGAGCAACAGACACATAGACAGCGGTGCCAGGAATAATCCCAAGCGCTGTTGCTGCCATATAAGAGGGCAGGCGCATGCCCACAAGCGCCGGGACAATATTCACGACCCAGAACGGCGCAACAGGAATAAGGCGCAAGGCCAAAAGATATTGAAAGGCATTATCTTGGAACCCCGCTTCTAGCTTTTTTAAAAACGGGCCCGCACGGGCAGCGAGTAATTCAGCCAACACCGTTTTTGCCGCAAGAAAGACAAGTGCCGCCCCGATGGTCGCAGAGATAATAATTAAGGGGGCCGCCAGCCATCCAAAAAGCGCGCCGCCCGCCAGTGTTAGCAAGCTGGCAATCGGTAGCGAGAAAGCCACGGCGCCAACATAGCTAAGGGCGAAGATAAGTGCCGCAAAGAAGAGCTGATTTTCGACATACAGGCGTAACGCACCATAATGAGTGGTCAGCGCCTCAAAGGATAAAAAATTATGCAGGCCAGTTGCAAAGAATGTCACAAAGCCCAGCACCAAAATGGCAGGGAGAATGAAAGGTTTCAAACGTGACATAGGGGTCCTTTCAGCGTGCTTTTGCAAAAATTCCTCAGTCAGGCACAAAATTACCGGTTTCGATATAGATTAATCCTGCACTCCCTTTTATATCTGTGTTAATCATTTTGACGAAGGGTTTTCTCGTAAGGGGTGACAGGCATGTCTGATAAGCCAGCATCATCATCAAAAAAGCCATCATCGGGGGATGATAAACAAGCGCGGCTCTCCGCTGCTTTGCGCGATAATTTATTCAAGCGTAAAGCACAAGCGCGGGCACGGGCGGCTACGCAAAAACAAACTGGCTCAGACAAGACAGCTCAGGATGATACAAGTGCCTAAGCGTGTGGGTGATAAAGGTAGGAAGTAGGTAATGGAACAATTGCAAGTGCAAGGCGCGCAAAGCCTGACAGGTGCCATTACAGTAAGTGGTGCTAAAAATGCAGCTTTGCCGTTGATTTGTGCAGGGCTGATGACAGATGAGACGCTCACACTCACCAATATGCCAGATTTATCAGATACAAGATTGATGGCGGACCTCATGGTCAATCATGGGCTTGCAGTTCAGTTTGATGATCAGGTCATGACCCTTGGCGGGGCTGCGACAGAATTTGACGCGCCCTATGATTTGGTGAGCAAGATGCGGGCCTCTATTTTGGTGCTTGGTCCCCTTGTTGCCAGATATGGCGAGGCACGTGTGTCATTGCCAGGCGGATGCGCGATTGGCTCACGTCCTGTAGATTTGCATATCAAAGCGATGCAGAGCCTTGGCGCGATTGTGGAGCTTGCCGATGGTTATATCCAAGCGCGGGCACCAGAGGGACTAACAGGCGGGGATATTTCATTTGCCACGGTCTCAGTCGGCGCAACAGAAAATGCGGTGATGGCCGCCTGTCTTGCCGCAGGGACAAGCACCATTCACAACGCCGCTCAGGAGCCTGAGATTTCAGATCTATGCGAATGTCTGATAGCGATGGGCGCGCAGATTTCTGGTCATGGTACCTCGACGATTATAATCGAAGGTGTAACAGCTTTGCATGGCGCTACACATGAGGTTGTGGCTGACCGCATTGAGGCTGGTAGCTTTATTATCGGCGCGGCAATGACCGGCGGCACATTACGCTTGCGTAAAGCGCGCCTTGACCATCTGACAGCGTTGCAAGAGGTGCTTGTCAAAGTGGGGGTAACGCTTGAGAGCGGCGAGTCTGAGACAGGTGAGCCCTTTATCAATGTGAAGGCGCCTGCGGCAATTAAGGCTGTGGATGTCGAAACAGCGCCCTATCCCGGCTTTCCAACTGATTTGCAAGCGCAATATATGGCATTGATGAGTGTGGCAGATGGTACAGCACGTATCTCTGAGACCATTTTTGAAAATCGCTTTATGCATGTGCCAGAATTGGTGCGTATGGGCGCTGATATTACGATTGAGGGCGGTGTCGCGATCGTCACAGGCAAAGCAAGCTTGCAAGGCGCCCCTGTTAGGGCCACTGATTTGCGCGCATCAATCTCGCTCGTGCTTGCGGCTATGGCGGCGTCTGGGACAACCACCATCTCAGAGATTTATCATCTTGATAGAGGTTATGCCCAGCTTGAAGCCCGCCTCAAAACCTGCGGTGCCCATTTGGTGAGATGCTAGCCTCATGACAGACACGCCCCTCAAATTGCAAATCCAATCTGTTGATGACATATCTGTCCTGTCTGCCTTATGGCAAGACGCGCTCATCAATGCACAGGATATTCAGTTCGATGAGGTAGCAAAAGAGGTTGTGGTCATCGCAGATCGCTATCGCTGGGAGGTGGCAGACACCACCCAAGAGCGTGTGCTCACGGGCTTGCGTATCGGCGGGGTATCAGCGGTTCAGCATCAGAATATGGTCAAAGATGAGGCGCAAACATCATTTTACAATCTGCTTCACATCGCTTATGAGAACACAACAGATAGCGCGCATTATGTCACCTTCACCTTCTCAGCTGGTGCCGCATTGCGTTTGACGCTTGATCACATTGTGATGGCCGCAGCGGATATTGCGCCACCACGACCAGCCATTGCGACGCCTCATCATGAGGCGGAAGAAGATGGGAAAAGGTAAGGACTATGACACAGAAATTTGTGCTTGCACTACCCAAAGGACGTATTCTTGACCAAATTCTGCCTATCTTAGAAGGGGCGGGTTTAGCGTTAGAGCCTGCCTTTTTTGATGGGAAAGATCGCCGCTTGCGGTTTACAACCTCAGATCCGCAGCTTGATGTGATTAGAGTACGCAGTTTTGATGTGGCAACCTTCCTTGCTTATGGTGCGGCTCATATGGCAGTGGCAGGCTCAGATGTGTTGATGGAATTTGATCATCCTGAAATTTACGCGCCGGTTGATTTGCGCGTGGGGACGTGCCGCTTGGCTGTAGCATCGCCGCAAGATGTGGCAGATGAAGATGACCCTAAAAGCTGGAGCCATCTGCGTGTGGCGACGAAATATCCAAATATCACAGCCCAGCATTTTGCCAATCGCGGTGTCCAGGCTGAATGTATTAAGCTGAATGGCGCGATGGAATTAGCACCTGGGATGGGGCTATGTCGCCGTATTGTTGATTTGGTTGAAACAGGCTCCACCTTGGTTGCCAATGGTTTGGTTGAAGTTGAACATATTGCCGATATCTCTTCCCGGTTTGCTGTGAATCGCGCCGCTTTCAAAACGCACCCTGATGTGATTGGGGGGTGGATTGAGCGTGTGCGTGAGGCCGCTCATCAGTACCATGATGGTCGTGATTAGACGTCATTTCTGAATGTTGTTTGGCGTTGCATCACGGTGCCAGAGAGTGACATAGTAAGCATGACACAACAGCGCAACTAACAAAGCACCGCATGGATCAACAGGATATCACATCGCAAGAAGACGGCTTTCATATCGCCAAGATTGAATTGGATATGGAAGGTCAACACCGCCTCAGCTCTACTCAAGAGCATGAGCGTGCTGTGGCGATTTTTGATCTACTTGATAGCAACCATTTCAAATTACACAAACAAGCCGGCCCCTATCATCTGTATTTGCGGACTGATCAGCGTCATATCCATTTTGATATTCGCGATAGTGATGATGAGCCGATTGTTAATTTCTTTATGGCGCTGGGGCCATTGCGCCGCATCATCCGCGACTATTTTCAAGTGTGTGATAGCTATTATGAAGCTATCCGCACGAAAACCCCCTCCCAGATTCAAGCGATCGATATGGGGCGCCGATCACTTCATAATGAAGGCTCAGATATATTATGTAATCGATTAGAGCGTCACGCTGCTTTTGATAATCAAACGGCTCGCCGCCTTTTCACATTAATCTGCGTCATGACATCAAGAGAGAAAACCCGATGAAAAAGGTGCTTTTTGTATGCAACTTAAATGCTGTGCGATCGGTATTGGCCGAATATATGGTCAATCAATGGTATGGTGATGAGGTGCAGGCAGAATCTTGCGGCGTCATTGCAGGGTCGCCTGATGGCTATGCGGCATCAGTGGCACGTGACCATGGCCTTGATATCACCTCCCATGAAGCACGCTATCTGATGGATGTGCCTGCGATAGAGTTTGATGAGATTATCTCATTCTCAGAAGACGCGGCACTAGAGGTAAAGCGGTTGAAATTACCCTCTCATATCCAGACACATTACTTCGAAGTGCGTGATATGATTGGTATTTCGGGGCCACGCGAGGAGCGTTTGGTGATTTATCGCGGCATCTTTGAGGATGTGAAAACACATATTTTGCGTCATTTTGGTCCAGAAAGTGGCTAAAATGCTTGACCTTTTGGTGTAAACTCATCACCTTATGGCACGCAGAATGATTCACAATGAATGGATAGAGATGAATGGCCAAAGAAGGCGTCATTGAATTTTCAGGCACAGTCGCAGAATTGTTGCCAAATGCTATGTTCCG
>WTJA01000048.1:0-15046 GCA_011524995.1 Alphaproteobacteria bacterium
TAGATGAGGTCCTCAAAAACCTACCGGCGCAAGAGCGTGTTATTGTTGAGCAAGGCCTCTCCTATCCCGAGGATTCCGCTGGTCGTATGATGCAGCGTGAAATGGTGATGTTGCCGCCTTATTGGACCGTGGGACAAACCATTGATCATTTGCGGTCTATTGGCGGCCCGGAACAAGAAGATTTTTATATCATCATGGTTGTTGATACAGCTGGTCATCCGGTTGGTGAGATTAACCTTGGCCGGCTATTGCGTGCCAATCGCCCGGTTCGCCTCTCAGAGATTATGAATACTGATTTCCGGTCTGTGCCTGTTAATATGGACCAGGAAGAAGTGGCGATGCTCTTTCGTCGTTATGGCATGGTAACCACATCAGTGGTGGATGAAGATGGTCGTCTGCTTGGTGTGATTACCTTGGATGATATTGTGGATGTTATCGATGAAGAGGCCGAAGAAGATTTGATGGCCTTGGCGGGGGTGTCTGATGCGTCTATCCGCTCGTCCATGCTGGAGACGTTACAAGGGCGAGCAAGCTGGTTATTTGTGAATTTGCTGACCGCTGTCTTAGCCTCGCTCGTCATTGGTTTGTTTGAAACAACATTAGAGCAAATTGTAGCACTGGCGGTCTTAATGCCGATTGTGGCCTCAATGGGGGGGAATGCTGGTACCCAGACAGTGACGGTTGCTGTGCGTGCGATCGCGATGCAAGAATTTAATTCTGATTCGGCGATGCGCTTTGCCTTGCGTGAGGTTGCAGTTGCGGCGGTGAATGGCGTGTTATTTGCGATTGTTGCAGGCGCGGTCGCTTATTTATGGTTTGGCGATCTCGCGATTGCCTTGATTTTGGGCGGGGCGATGATTGTCAATTTAATCATCGCAGGTCTGACAGGCACGCTTGTTCCTTTGTCGCTGGTGCGTATTGGGGTTGATCCAGCGGTCGCCTCTTCCGTATTTATAACCACAATCACTGATGTTGTTGGTTTCTTCGTCTTTTTGGGGCTGGCAGCTTATTTTCTTTTATAAGGGCCAATAATGTGACGGTTCATCTCAAAAAATTATCAGTTGGAGCAGTATCTCTAGATAGCTTGCGCGCCTGGCAAACGAAATTGGTCAAGGCCGGACACCCTATTATTCATCCAACACGTAATTGGCCAAAGCGCAAAGATGAGTTGCTGGATGGCGGCTCCATTTACTGGATTATCAAAGGTCAAATGCAAGCGCGGCAAACCATCATCGATATGATTGAGGTTGAGACCTATGAAGGCACTAGATGTGGGATTGTCCTTGATCCGCACATCACGCCTGTCTGGGCAAGACGTGAGCGGATTTTTCAAGGCTGGCGCTATCTCGAGGTGGCGGATGCCCCAGAAGATATGCCAGCAGATGCCGCGAGCGGAGAGGCGCTACCCGCCGAAATGGCACAGGAATTACGCGATTTAGGCTTGCTATAACGGCTAGTTCTGGCGCCGCCAGTCCCAAGGCGCGTCAAAGCGGCCTTGATGCATGCCAGCTTTCCGCGCCTTTGCCTCGCGCTCATCAGCGATATAATCTTTGGCATAACGGCGATAGGCAAGCGCCCATCCTGACCGCACGAGTGCTGCGGATATATCAAGACCTTGATGATAGCAGCGCATCACAAGCCTGCCATAGCGATCAGTATCAAGATGGTCACAAGCAAGCTCTGCCCCTTTGCCAATCAGTGTGACGAGGTAAGTGCGAGCCTGAAGGCCGCAGCGATAGGACCGCCCTTCCTTATCCTGACAGAGCTGTTTCATCTCGGGAGCATCAATGCCATGAAGGCGAATACGTATCTCACCACTACGCAGGCTATCAGCATCAGTGATTTTGGTAATGGGATAAAGCTTTTGATGGCTGGCATCCGCCGCATAGGGCTGCGCGATGGGGCTGATCAATAGGAGGCTCATCACGAGCATACCAAACATCGCGTTAGGGAAGGGCATGAGGCACCTCTCAAAATTACTCTCTACTAATGAAATAAAATCTAATTAGTAGAGAGGTCAGTCAAGAGGTGATCACACCTGAAAGGGCTGGGGACAGGAAATAACCAAAAAGGATAAAATCTTTATCCAAAAGGACTAGCTTGAGGAGCTGCTGTCAGGTCGCCCTAAGCCTTGCGGCAGGTAGGGGTTATCAGCTAATGGATCGGCTTCTTCGATCTCGTCTTCTGTCTCAGTCCAAGCCACCTCTGGGTTCAGTGTGACAGCTTCAGCGGTTCCCATTTCAGGAACAGCCACAAAGGGCCCCTGTGCTTCATTTGGCGTCGATTCACTAGTTGCCATACGAACAAGGGCAAAAGAAGAGAGCATAAAATGAACTATGGCGAGTGAGCTGAAATAGCCAATATCCCCCACCATATCCATGGCAAAGGCCACGAGTGGCGATCCCAATACTGAGCCAGCGCCATTCACCATAATCAAGGCAGAGGCTGTACCAACCATTTGCGAGGGGCTCAGATAATCATTCGCGTGGGCAATACACAAAGAATACAGCGTTAAGGACATCCCGCCATAGAGCCCCATGATAATCATCAAGACATTATATTGACCAGCGCCGAAAAAGATACCGCACATCGCAAGCAGGCCTGATAGCGTTGTCACAACGAGGATCACAACACGTCTGTCAAAAATATCGGACAGCCGCCCAACAGGATATTGCAGCAGCAACGTGCCAATTGTGACAGATGTCATGAATAAGGAGACTTGCCCCGCGCTCATGCCGAGCCCTTTGGCATAGATGGCGCCCATCCCGAACATCATAGACGCCGTCAAGCCCTGGGATGCCATACCGACAAACGCAAGTGGCGAGATTTGGATCAAGCGACGCAAGGACGTTGTCTCAGTCACCGTAAAGTCTGGCGCTTTACCGACGGTGATCAAAATCGGAACCACCGCGATCGATACCGCAACAGAGGATAGCAAGAACAAGGTTGAAGATTGCCCATCATCGAGGCCAGCCAAAAGCTGACCTAGTCCCATGCCAGCCATGGTGATAATCAGATAAAGCGAGAGGAGCTGGCCTCTTGTCTTGTTGCTTGCTGAATCATTGAGCCAGCTTTCAACAACAATATACATACCCGCATAGGCAAAGCCTGACATCAGGCGCGTTACCCCCCAAATAACGGGGTCAACCACAATCACATAGAGAAGCACCGCTGCGGAGGCAATCGCGGCAAGTGCGCCAAACACGCGCACATGTCCGACCGCAGATAGGAAGCGCGGCACCCCAAGAGATCCGAGGAATAGGCCAAGGAAATAGGCCCCCATCACCAAACCAGACACAAAGGTGGAAAAGCCGGCATCCGTTGTGCGCAAGCCAAGCAAAACCAGTTGCAGGCCATTGCCGATCATAATCAGCGCCAAACCAAAGAACAAAGTCCAAGATGATAGAATTGCCGAAACCATAGGGGCGATCCTTTTCTGCCAGTCCGTACGCCGCTGCCATGTTCAACATGGCAAACTATGTGCGGTATAAAACCACTCCCTCTAATTCGCGGTGTAAATCGGAAAATGGGGAAAAGCAATCTTAAAAACGTCTCTCAATAGTCGCTTTTCAGATAACTGTTCTTTTTTTGTGGGCAGTATGGTACGAGGCAAGATAAGTTCGACGAATTTTTTACAGTCTGGGGGTGTGTGATGCAGATAGATTGGGCGAATTTTACGCCATATATGTCACTTGGCGGCGGTGTTCTGATTGGGCTTGCTGCGGTTTTATTGATGGCCTTTCAAGGCCGCATTATGGGGATTTCGGGCATTGCAGCCTCTGTGTTGCAAAGCCGCCCAGATAATCATTGGCGGATGTCCTTTCTCATTGGTACATTGGCAGGCTCTGCTTTATTTGCCGCTATTGTTGCGCCGGTAGAATTGGTGATGGTCGCCTCTCTTCCTGTCTTGGTTATTGCCGGGTTATTGGTCGGGATTGGTACAGCGCTGGGGTCAGGTTGCACCTCCGGTCATGGTATTTGCGGTATTTCTCGTTTTTCTGTCCGCTCTATTGGGGCGACATGTGTGTTTGTGTTCACCGGTATGGTGACTGTCTTTTTCGTAGCGTAAGGGAGGCTTATGATGAAAATGAAGCAATCTGTGGCCGCTCTTATCATTGGGGGCTTTTTCGGTGCCGGCTTAGCTATGGCTGGCATGTTGAACCCCGCGAAGGTGCAAGGCTTTTTAAATATTACGGGTCAATGGGACCCCTCTTTGATGTTCGTCATGATTGGCGGTATTGGTGTGGCAGCGATCGGCTTTCCCCTCATTCGCCGCCGCTCTGGTCCTATTCTCGCTGACAGCTACAGCTGGCCTGAGCTTGTGACACTTGATCGCCCACTTCTGTTAGGGGCGGCGATATTTGGGATTGGGTGGGGGCTCGGTGGTCTTTGTCCAGGGCCAGCTATTGCGGTTCTCTCAATCGCCTTTTGGCCGGCCGCACTTTTCACGGCCTCTATGCTTGCCGGTCTGTTTATTGGCCAAAAGCTAAAAGCGGCACAATAGGCACTTAACCTTCCAGCAGCCTATCAAGCTCCTTAGCAAAGGGCTCACAATAGTCATGAAGCGCATCTATCAAGGATGCGCTTTTTTCACATCCCAATAGCTGGGCAACAGCCTCAGTCATAGCGGGGGGCAGCGTGCGGCTATGGTCATCTTTCAAATAGACCGATTTCAGAAAGGTGATATGGTCAAGTAGCTGCCTCGCATCTTTGACAGATCGGGTCTCGCCATCGCCTAAAAGTGATAAAAATTCTAAATCCAACAGGCCGCCTCGGCATTTTTTCACATCCCACGGGGCAGGCTTGCTCTCAGCTAACCTACCTCTGATAAGCCGCAAATTGTCTTGAAGCGCGTCATCTGGGACAGCGACCTCTTGATAGGTGGCCAAAAGAGGGGAGAGCTTTTCTGCAAAGGCGTCATCTGCCATCAAGATGCGCGCTTTGCGCAATGCAAGTTTTTCAAAGGGCCACGCTGTCTCATTGAGGTAGCTTTGCCAGCTTTCAAATTGGGTGGCGATAGGCCCGGCATTACCATCTGGCCGCAATCGGGTATCGAGCTCCATCAGCTTGCCTGTTTTGCTTTCCAGATGGGCCCAGCTCATGATGCGTTGTACCAATTTCTGAAAATAGGGCCCTGCATATAAGGGGCGCGCACCGTCAGATTCTTGCAAGCGATCGGCGTCATATAAAAATAACACATCCATATCAGAGCGCGGTGTCATCTGCCCTAATCCTGCCCGTCCAAGAAGGATAACGGCAAAATGACTTTGCGCAATGGTCCCATGAGCAGCTGCGAATTCACGTTGTACAAGCGTTATAATCGCGCGCAACAAGCCATCATGTAAGGCGCTCAGATAGGGGCCGCAGGCAGGTGCTGCCTCAGGCGAAGTGATAATATGCATCTGGGCACGGAACCGGGCTTCATGTGCCATGATTTGCAGGGCGCGCAAGGCTAATTCCGGATCGTCAACGGCAATCGCATCCTCAGCCAGTTTGGTAAAATCAGCATGGTCTGAGAGCGGGGCAAAGAAATCGGGACGTAACATCTGATCAAAAATAGCAGGATGCTTTGCCAATTGCTGCACAAGGTCTGGTGCATTCACCGCCAAATGCGCAATGAGGCTAATCAAGCCGTCATGCTGTGAGAGCAGGGCAAAGAATTGGGCACCGGCAGGGAGCGATTCTACCAATTGCACAAACCCCATGAAATAGCCATCACAATCAGGGGCAGCGCCATTCACAGGCTTGGCACATTCCGCTAGCAAGAGGGGGAGCAATTTTTCAAGGTAATATTGCGCTTTATCAGATCGTGTGGCTGGCAAGCGTCCGGCGCGCCAACTCGCAATAATGCGTTGGATATCGGCAATCCGCTCATATCCCAGCTCGGCCAGATAGGCAGTTTGGGCTTCTTCATCTGCTGGCCATAGGCGGTCTTGCTGTTGCAAGCCGGAATGAGCCGCAATCATATCGCGCATAATCGCTGTATCAGCCGCAATCTTTGTCTCTTCTTGCAAAGCAGCGAGAGTGCGCACCAACTCATCACTAGTATCATAGCCACAGAAATGGGCGAGATTCGACATCTCATCAGCCCCTTTCGGCAAGCTATAGCTATGGCTATCACGGATATATTGAATGCGATGTTCAATTTGCCGCCATTTGTAATAGCAATCGATCATCGCCTCCGCCTGTCCTGATGTCAGATGCCCAGCCTGTTCTAAGGCGCGCAAAGCTGTTGCTGTATGCGCTGATCGCAGGCTGTTATCTTTCCCGCCATGAAGCAGCTGGAGCAGGTGCGTTGCCATTTCAATATGGCGGATGGCATAGGCCCCCTTTTTCACGTCAAAGCCAAAGCCGCCAACTGGCATTGCTTTATGGCTGATCCAATTCGTCAAATCATCCAAGAGGCTATAATCAAGCCCTCTGCGCCAGACAAAGGGGCTGATGGCTTGCAGAAACTCATATCCGGCCTCAATATTCCCAGCTATCGGACAGGCGCGGATATAGACAGCACGCTCCCACGATCTGGCGATAGATTCATAATAGGTGAGGGCGGCTTGCACGGACAAACAAATCGCCGTAGCGCCAGGGTCGGGGCGCAGCCGTAAATCGATACGCCAGCCAAAGCCGTCTCTGGTTTGTTTTTGCATGATTTCAATGAAGTCTTTGGTCAGCGCCACATAGTGATGAGCATCTTTATCGGCACGCTCGGCATCATAGAAAAAAATCACATCAATATCTGATGAGTAATTAAGTTCCTGCGCCCCTGCTTTACCCATCGCCAAAATAATGAGGCTATCAGGGGCAATCTGATGTTTGCGGCACAACCAGGCGACTACCTCATTCACAGCAAGGCGCGCACAGTAGGACAAATGTGCCACTTGCTCTGCCATTGTCATATGACCACAAAGCTCGGCAATGGCGCAGATGCCATAGGTCCGGTGGCGAAACGCGCGCACCACCTGCATCAGTGCCTCCTTGTCCGGGGCCTGCTGTGCCTGCGCCTCGAACGTGGCTTTGGCCTGGTCCAAGGGGGCCGCTATCTCTGCGCAAGCCGCCTGCCACATCTCGTGGTGATGTTTCTTAATAAGGCTGTGTAAATGCGGCGCATAGCAAGAGAGGGCGGCCAAGCGCTGAACAATGTCATCGGCGGGATCAGCCTGATAGAGCGCGGCTATTTCATCACACCATAGCGCGGCTTTGCTTGCATCTGTTAGCAGCAATGGCTGTTTCATCATAGCTGACACCTCATGGGTCTATCTTATGAGGATGGCACGCCCATTGGCAATGGCTCTCATATGCCAGAGCCAGCGATAAGACAGGATAAAGGTCGCCGCAGCCAGTCCAATCCCAAGGCCCGCCCAAACAGAGGCCGGCCCCCATTGGAAGGAAAAGGCAAAGAGATAAGCGCAACCCAATCCGACAACCCAGTAGGATAACAGGGCGATTTTGGCAGGCTCCTTCGTGTCGTTAATCCCGCGTAATTTCGCATTTTCAATCACTTGCAACCCATCCACAAGTTGGAATAAGCCCACATAGAAGAGCATCAGCACTAAGATTGGCATCACCTCAGTAAATAAGGGGTCAGTCTCTTGAATGAAGAGCATGGCTAATTCTTCGGCAAATATCAGATAAAGCAATGTCATGGGGATCGCGACAAGCCAGCCTGCCACATGTCCAGCATTGCCCATGCGGGCCACGGCCCCTTTATCATCGGCGCCCGCCGCATTGCCTACCAAAATGGCACTGGCTTGTGATACGGCAAGCGGGACCATAAAGGTCACAGCTGCAATCTGATTGGCAATCCCGGTAGAAATCAAAGCCGCTGTGCCAAAGGTGCCAATCATAAAGCCAGCCACGATAAACATGCCTGTTTCACTCATCACAATCACGGCATTGGGAAAGCCAATGCGCACAATATAGCCAATGAGCGGCACATCAAGGCGCCATAGACGGGCAAAGGGCTTCATATGCCTGAAATCTCTGTGCCAATTGATATAGAGGCCGAGCGCCACAACCATAAAGAGATAGGCGCCTAATGTGGCAATAGCGATGCCATCAAGGCCCCATCCCGTCAGACCCAAACCACCAAATCCAAACAACTGATTGAGTGACACATTCACAAGCAAGCCGCCAATCGTCACTAGTAATTGCGCGGTGGTATGCTGGTTGCCCATCACAAAGAAACGCATCACCAAAAAAATAAAAAATAACGGCAGGCCCATCCCAGAATAGAATAAAAAGCCCCGCGCATGTGCCACCACATCAGGCTCTTGCTGCAATGCCAGTAACAGCGGCTCACCAAAGATCACGACAGGGCTAGCAATAAGTCCGACCCCGAGCGCTATGACAAGTCCCATGCGAAAGACACGCCGCGCCTGCGTAGGATCGCCTCTGCCAATGGCTTGTGCAATCAGCGAGGCAATCACCGCTGTAAGGCCCAGAGAAAAGAAATAAAAGGGCTGGTAGAACCGAATAGCAAGGGAGCCAGCCGCGAGATCAAAGCCGCTCAACGCCCCCATCATGATGATGTCGGCTGTAATGATCCCAATGGAGGCCAGCTGTGAGCCCATCAGCGGCAAGGCAAGCTTGAAAATGGGTTTTAGGCGCGCAGGCAAGAGAGATAACAACGATAAGTGAGACAAGATAAAGGGCGCCTTCAGCAATAAACGAATAAGGGTGACAAAGCGAGGGTTCACGCTGCTGCCACTCCTCAGTGGACATTACCCAAATCGCCCCCTATAAGAAAGCCACAATATTGATGACAGGGTCATCCGAGCGAAACCGGCATTCGTAACATATGACAAAGATAACGCAGCGGTGATTGGGGGAATTGCGCCTTTGATCGGGCTGTATTTTTGCGATTTGCCACTAGCCACAATAGCTTTTTCTGAGGCGTTTTATGATTAAGACAATCATCCTAACTTTCTTGACACGCGGCTTGCCCGCTATTGCTGTTCTTGCCGGTTTCATCGGCTTGTTTAACTATCTTGTGGCTACGAAGCCGCAAGTTGAGGCAGAACCTGCAAAGCCACAAATTTGGGCCGTGAAAGAGATCTCAGTTGTGAATGAAACAGCGCAGCCAATTGAAACCGCTTTTGGCACAGTGGTTGCGGCAAGAGAGGCTGATATTCGCTTCTCAGTAAGTGGTGAGGTGAATTGGATTTCGCCAAATCTGCGTAATGGTAACCAGGTAGAAGAAGGGGAGCCGCTGGTTCGCCTCGATACAACACGTTATCAATTAGCGTTGGATGAATTGCGCGTGCAAATAGCAGGTGAAATTGCGCAAGCGGCGTCTCTTGAAAAGCAGCTGACCTTGCGTCAAAAAACATTAGAGCGCACCCGCACAATGGCGGCAAAAAATGTGGCCTCTGATGCCGATCTTGATGCTGCGGAGCTGGCTGTCACTGTGACCGAAAGCCAGCTCATCGCCTCACAAGCACGTCTCGCCCAGCTGCAAGTGGCTGAACGCTCGCGCCTTAAAGATATTGATGATTCAGAGCTAACGGCGCCATTTACCGGCACCTTATCAATGGTCAATATTGGCCTTGGTCAAATTGCGTCTGCGTCAGTGCCGATTGCGAAAATGACAGATCAATCTTCTCTAGAAGTCCCGTTTGTTGTGAAAGCAGAGATTTATGCGCTTGCTAATAATCTGATGGGGCAAACGGTTGATATTACATGGCAGTCTGGCAATCGTGATGTCGCACGTGCCAAGGGCTATATTTCGCGTGCTAATGCGGAGCTAGATAAGATTGAAGGGGGCGGGCGTCTTTATGCAGATGTGATTGATGCGCAATCAGCATCTATTCGCCCAGGGGCCTTTGTGAAGGTTAATTTTGTGGGTCGCTCACTTGATAATGTTGCATTGATCCCGGAAGAAGCCCTGTTTGGCGATAACACGGTCTACATCAATCAAGATGGCATTGCCTTATCACAGCAAGTTGATGTGGTCTATCGCGCGCCGGGGGCTGTCTATGTCAATGGCCTTGCTGATGGCACAAAATTGATTGCCACAAGATTGCCTGCTTTGGGTGATGGCGTGCGTGTGCAAAGCGCGAATTAAAGACAAGACCCTGAAACCACTGTCTGTCAGGACGAAATGATATGTTTGCTAATATGATTGAATTCTTTGCCCGTCATAAGACAGCAGCCAATATTGTAATGGTTGTGATGCTAGTGACAGGCATTATGTCTGCGGATCGTTTGAACCGTCAGTTCTTCCCAGATGTCGATGTGGAAGTGATTGGCGTATCAGTTGTCTGGTCAGGTGCAACGGCCGAAGATGTTGACAGCAACATCATTCAACCGCTTGAGCCGGAATTGCGCACCATTGCAAATGTGAAAAAAGTCTCTTCAACCTCATTTGAAGGGCTTGGCAGCACACAGGTCGAATTTGTTTTTGGCACCGATATGCAAAAGGCATTGGCTGATGTCGAAGCAGCGGTTGGTCAGGTTGATTTCCCAATTGATGCCGAAGCCGCAAAAGTCACAAAAGGTGAATTTTACGATACCATTAGCCGCGTTGTGCTTCATGGCCCATTGCCGCTTGAGGCGTTGCGCTTTTATGGCAAGCAGATCAAAGAAGATTTGCTACAAATTGGTGTTGATAAGGTCGAGTTACTAGGCTTACCAGCCGAGGAAATCTTGATTGAGGTCAATGAAGCAGAACTAGCGCGGCTCGGCCTGACATTGGATGATATTTCGCGTGCCGTGGCAGCGGTGTCAGTGGATGTGCCAGCAGGCCGTTTTGCAGATGGCGCTTTGCGTGTGCGCTCGCTTGGGTTGCGGAAATCAGCCGATGGCTATCGTGATATTGAGGTAGTGGCGCGCCAAGATGGCAGCCGCGTCCTTTTGGGTGATATTGCCACCATCACAGATACAATTGCTGATCCAGCGGTGTTACAATTTAAAGACGGCAATCCTGCGGTCGAACTTCATATCCAACGCTCAAAGACCTCAGATTCGCTAACTGTGAATGAGCTTGTCCAAGATTATATCGCGGAAAAACAAGGCGAGTTGCCGACGAATTTACGCCTCGCGCAGCATGATGTCTCTGCCGTCTTAATCTCTGAGCGTATTGGCTTGATGGTTGAAAATGGCCTTGGCGGTTTGCTCATTGTGATGGCGGTGTTGTTCATCTTCTTGCCAGGGCGTGTGGCCTTTTGGGTGGCGGCTGGTATTCCGGTTGCCTTCCTTGCGACTTTCTCAGTGATGCTTGTTTCTGGTCAGTCTATCAATATGATCTCGCTCTTTGGCCTAATCATGGCGCTGGGGATTGTGGTTGATGATGCCATTGTGATTGGTGAGCATGCTGAATATCTGCGTGTGAAACGGAACCTGCCGATTGCAGAGGCCGCGATATTGGCGGGTAAGCGGATGGGCGCGCCTGTGATCTCAGCCATGTTGACAACGGTTGCAGCCTTTTTACCGCTATTTATGGTCAAAGGCATTATTGGTGTGATTATTGGCGCTATTCCGGCTGTGGTTTGTGCGGTGCTTGTGGCGTCTCTGATTGAATGTTTTTTCATCTTGCCAGCGCACCTTGCCCATTATGGCGATAGCAAGAAAAAAGAGCCGTCTTGGTTCAGACGTAACTTTGACGCTGGATTTGATTTCTTCAAAGACAAATTATTTTCCAAAGCGGTGAAAGCTTCTTATCGGTTCCGCTATGTCACCTTTGCCTTTGCTATTGGCATGTTGGTGGCCGCAGTTGGCATGATGGCTGGCGGGCGTGTGAATTTCGTCTTCTTCTCAGCACCAGAAGCAGACCGCGTCTTTGCAAATATCACTATGGCGTCAGGGTCTACCAGAAGCCAAACCATGACAATGCTTGAAGAGGTTGAACGCGCGCTTGATAGCGTCGAAGCAGAACTGACCTCTGATGGCAGTGATCTGATCTCCTTCTCTTATTCTAAGATTGGGGAGACCTTCATCGGTGATCCAGGCGCCGCTAGAGGGGGTGCGGATGAATTGAAAGCAGGCATGGTGATTGAACTGCTCACAGCTGACCAACGGGCGGTGCGTGTTGATGAGTTTGTCGAGGCCCTCCGCAGCGAAATTCGTCCGATGCCAGGGCTTGAGCGTCTGCTTGTGCGTGCGCCTGCGGGTGGCCCTCCTGGCCGTGAACTGGATTTGCGTTTGATGGGCGATGATCTTGAGCTCTTAAAATCAACAGCGCTTGAAATGGTCCAGATTGCTGATGCGATACCAGGCACCACAGATATTGAAGAAAATCTGAATTATGGGGCCGAAGAGCGGATTATTCGCCTTACACCATTTGGCCGGTCACTTGGCTTTACCGTTGCCTCTATTGGGGCACAGGTGCGCTCAGCGCTTGATGGGGCTATCGTCAAACGTTTCCCACGTGGTGATGAGGAAGTCACCGTGCGATTAGCATTACCCAAAGAAGATGTATCAACAGATTCACTTGGTGAATTACGCCTCATCACACCGCAAGGCACTTATGTAGACCTTGCTGATGTTGCAACAGTCGAGCCGCGCCTTGGCTTTAGTGTGGTGCGCCGTCAAGATGGTTTCCGTGAAGTGGCCATCCAAGGTGAACTTGATGATAAAACCATCAATACAAGCCAAGCCAAAGAAGCACTTATGGCGAATGGTTTGGATGAACTTGTCACCTCAAAAGGCTTGCGTTATCGCTTTGATGGCCGTGACCAAGAGCAAGGGGAAGCCTTTGCTGATATGTCCACAGGCGGCACCTTGGCCCTGATTTGTATCTATGTCATCTTGGCATGGGTCTTCTCTAGCTGGTCACGTCCGTTTGCTGTGATGATTATGATCCCCTTTGGCCTGATTGGTGCCGTTGTGGGTCATTTCGTCATGGGCTTGCAAATGAATATTCTGTCGCTATTTGCGTTGATTGCGCTATCTGGGATTGTGGTGAATAACTCCATTATCTTGGTGGCAACGATAGAACGACGCTTAGAAGAGCTCGGCGGTGCCTTTGAGGAAGCCGTTATCTCTGGCGCGGTGGATCGTTTGCGGCCGGTGTTATTAACATCCATGACCACTATTGGCGGCTTATCGACCTTGATGTTTGAAACATCGCTACAAGCACAGTTCTTGATTCCGATGGCGACAACCATTGTCTTTGGTTTGGCTATCACCACGGCTTTGGTCTTGTTCCTCGTGCCTGCCACTTTGGGGATTGGCAATGATATTGGTCGCTTGCTATCATGGGTCTTATCACCAATCGGACGCTTGCTAGGCCGGACAAAAGACGCCTAGGGCGTAGCTGGTGTAATATGATGCCCTTGCGGGGGGGCAGAAAGAGGGATAGATGGCACGCCAAGCAAAACCAGGAAAGCCAAAAGGAAGCTCCGGTCGCTCCTATCGGGGGCATGCGGGCTTGACGATGCGGCCGCGGAATATGCGGTCGCGTAAGTCATCTTCTAACCGGTGGATTGAACGGCAATTAAATGACCCTTATGTCCAAGAAACACATAAACGGGGTTTGCGCTCGCGTGCGGCGATTAAGTTAGAACAGATTGAGGATAAATTCCCGTTTCTGCGCCCTCATATGCGTGTGGTGGATTTGGGGTGTGCCCCAGGCGGATGGTTGCAGATAGCCTCGCAAAAAATTCATCTGAATAAAAATAAAGGTGCCGCGCTTGTCGGAATTGACCTGCTTGAAACTGATCCCATTGGCGGTGCCGAAATCATTGTTGGCGATATTACTGAGCCTGAGATGATTGAAAAAGTCCATCACGCGATTGAAGGACGGGCGGATGTGGTGATGTCTGATATGGCAGCCGCTACCACGGGGCACCGTGCCACTGATCACCTACGGACCATGGGCTTGCTAGAGTTAGCGCTGGATTTCGCGATTGAAGTTCTGAGCGAGGATGGCACCTTTCTTGCCAAGGCATTCCGTGGCGGGGCGGAGAAGAGCCTCATGGATCGGTTGAACCTGCACTTTGAAAAAGTCCGTCATATCAAGCCGCCTGCGAGCCGCGCTGAGTCAGTTGAGACATATATTCTGGCAACAGGGTTCAAACCATTGCCGCCGCAAGAATCTGACCAAGAGTGAGGCATTTTGCCGTGCCACGGTGAATTTACGTTTTCACACTAGCCGAAACAGGCATTTTTATGTATGGTGACGCGCCATCTAGGACATTTTGATCAATTACCTCGTAATTGGACCTAAAAGGCACAAAACCATGACATCATCTATCACGATCCGGGAAGCTCTCACATTTGACGATGTGTTGCTTGAGCCTGCGCATTCCGAAATTCTGCCAGCTAACACAGATATCACTGGCCAGATTACACGCAATATTTCGCTGAAACTACCGCTGATTTCCGCGGCGATGGATACGGTGACAGAACATCGACTTGCGATTGCGATGGCGCAGCTTGGTGGTATTGGTGTGGTGCATAAAAACTTCACGATTGAAGGGCAAGCCGCAGAGGTTGCTGCTGTGAAGCGATTCGAAGCGGGTATGGTAGTTAACCCTGTGACTATTTTGCCAAATGCCACGCTTGGTGAGGCGCTTAGCCTCATGGAATCGCATAAGATTAGCGGCGTGCCTGTTGTGGATGCCGATAATAAATTAGTGGGGATTTTAACGAACCGGGATGTGCGCTTTGCCCGGGACCATGACTTAACGGTTGCCGAGTTGATGACCAAAGATGTCGTGACAATTGAACCAGATGCCTCAATGGGCACAGCGCGCAAATTATTGCATGAGAACCGGATTGAAAAATTGGTTGTTGTCGATGGTGATCATCGTTGTACCGGCCTGATCACGGTCAAGGATATCGAAAAGGCGCAAACCTACCCCCTTGCTTCAAAAGATGAGGCAGGGCGCTTGCTTGTGGCAGCTGCCACAGGCGCAGGGCCAGATGGCATTGCCAGAGCCGAAGCATTGATTGATGCCGGTGCTGATATCATTGTGGTTGATACCGCCCATGGTCATTCAGAAGGGGTGCTAAAAACCGTCTCTGCGGTTCGGAAATTATCAAATAATGTGGATATCATCGGCGGCAATGTGGCAACAGCTGATGGGGCAAAGGCGCTGATTGATGC
>WTJA01000048.1:15146-17993 GCA_011524995.1 Alphaproteobacteria bacterium
GACGAGACGCCTGGTGAGGTCTACCTCTATCAAGGGCGGTCTTATAAGGCCTATCGCGGGATGGGGTCACTAGGCGCCATGGCACGTGGTTCGGCTGATCGCTATTTCCAAGATGAAGTCTCAACACCGCTGAAGATGGTGCCTGAGGGGATTGAAGGGCAGGTGCCTTATAAAGGGCCAGCTGCCAATGTCTTGCATCAATTAGCAGGCGGGCTCAAAGCCGCAATGGGCTATACAGGCTCTGCGTCAATGGCTGAGATGCAAAAACGCGCACGTTTCCTAAAAATCACAGGGTCTGGCTTGCGAGAATCTCATGTTCATGATGTGACCATTACCAAAGAAGCCCCGAATTACCGCCCAGGTATGTAAATACCGATAGTCTTTTGCAAAGGACGAAGCATGTCACGTCAGACGATATTAATTATTGATTTTGGCTCTCAGGTCACACAATTGATCGCACGACGGTTGCGTGAAATTGGCATCTATACAGAAATTTTGCCATCAACCGCTAATCAGGCTGAGGCAGTGGCAAAACAACCTGCGGGCATTATCCTTTCTGGTGGTCCTAATTCGGTGACATCGGCCGACACGCCGCGCGCAGATGAGGCAGTGTTTGCTGCTGGCGTGCCTGTATTGGGGATTTGCTATGGCCAGCAAACCATGGTGGCACAATTAGGCGGCCTTGTTGAATCAGGCAATAGCCGCGAATTTGGCCGCGCTGAGATTACCATTGCGTCATCAAGCCCGCTTTTTGCAAATGATTGGCCAGCGGCGAGTGCGCAAACCGTCTGGATGAGCCATGGTGACCATGTCGCAGAATTGCCAGATGGTTTCTCTGTTATTGCCTCATCAAAAGGGGCCCCCTTTGCCGCGATTGCGGATGAAACGCGTCGCTATTATGGGGTGCAATTCCATCCTGAGGTCGTTCATACCGAAGGCGGGATTGCCTTGTTGCGGAATTTTGCTTTGTCTATCTGTGGTATGGAGGCGAGCTGGTCAATGGCCGCCTATCGCGCGCAAGCGATTGCCCAGATAAGAGAGCAGGTCGGGCCAGAGGGGCGCGTGATTTGCGGCCTATCAGGTGGTGTAGACAGCTCTGTTGCTGCTATTCTTATTCATGAGGCCATTGGTGAGCGCCTGACTTGTGTGTTTGTCGATCATGGCTTGCTGCGTAAGGGCGAAGCCGAAGAGGTGGTGTCCCTCTTTGGTAAACATTATAACATTCCGCTCATTCATGCTGAGGCATCAGACATGTTCCTTGGCCGTTTGGCAGGTGTGTCTGATCCCGAACAAAAGCGTAAAATTATTGGCAATGCCTTTATTGAACTGTTTGATGCGGAATCTGCCAAGATTGAGGGCGCGCGTTTCCTTGCGCAAGGCACGCTCTATCCCGATGTGATTGAATCAATTTCTGCTGCGGGCGGGAATCATGTGACAATCAAATCGCACCACAATGTGGGTGGTTTGCCGGAGGATATGAAGCTTGAATTAGTTGAGCCGTTGCGCATGTTATTTAAAGATGAAGTGCGCGCGCTTGGCCGCGAATGCGGTCTGCCAGAGAGCCTTGTCAGCCGCCATCCGTTCCCTGGCCCAGGTCTTGCTATTCGTATCCCTGGCGAGATTACAAAGGATAAATTGGCCATTTTACGTGAGGCTGATGCGGTGTATCTGGATGAAATTCGTCAAGCCGGACTATATGATGAGATTTGGCAAGCCTTTGCCGTCTTGCTGCCTGTGAAAACAGTCGGCGTGATGGGGGATGCGCGTTCTTATGAATATGTCTGTGCGTTGCGTGCGGTGACATCCACCGACGGGATGACAGCTGACGTCTATCCGTTTGACGTGAGCTTCTTGACCAAGGTCGCGACGCGTATCGTGAATGAGGTTAAGGGCGTCAATCGCATCACTTATGATATCACCTCAAAGCCTCCAGGTACGATTGAGTGGGAGTAGCAGATGTGGGTATTGTTGAAGGTAGATACAGAACGATAGTCTCACACTTAAATCACTATTTAGAGTACGTGAATAAGGATACCAAAGTTATTAATTTAGGTGTCAACACACTCGTACATTACGTAAGAGAAAACGAAGAAACATCTTACGACAAGTTCAGAAGTAAGCAGAACGCAAGTACATCAACTATCAGAAATGAGATGGCAACTATCAATGCTTGTCAGCGTTATTTGTATGACTTCAAAAAAGTTGCTTCCGTTTCACGTTTCGCATTACCGAAAATGCCAAAGCGTAGATATGACGTGAATGAAGAGTATTTAGAAAGAGAGTTGTTTAGGCATTGGGTTATTTTTGCTGCCAATAGTGGGCTACGTATGGGTGAGCAAAGACAACTGAAGTGGGAAGATATAAGCACAGAAGTTGAAGGTGGAGGCAACCAACGTGAGATAGTACTTGCGAAACTGCTTATAAGAAAAGACACAACGAAAGTAAGAATGCCACGTACGCTATATTGTAGAGGTGGAGAGTACATTGAACGTTGGAACAAACTCCTACGCACATATGGTAAAAGTGCTGAAGGTTATGTGTTTAGTGTAGAAGGAGATAAGGAGTTTCCAAAAACTAACTTTCACAGACATTGGAAGCGTGTTTTACGTTTAACTACTATACCAATTGAGCGACAGAAAGAGTTAGTTCCTTACTCGCTTCGCCACTATATGATTACTCAACGTGTAATGAGTGGATGTAAGTTTAGTGATATTGCTTATATGTGTGGAACAAGTGTTTCGCAGATAGAAAAAACTTACTATCATTTGAATGAAGCAATGATGAAAACAACTGCTTTAGCAACTTACGTCAAAAGAGACGGTAAAGTTATACCGATTGGGATATCTG
>WTJA01000061.1 GCA_011524995.1 Alphaproteobacteria bacterium
TACAGCATAACTGCAAGTTGGATAATCTCAGGGCTGGTTTTGAAATAACGGAAGGATAAAGAATAGGGCATGGCCCAGACGCTAATATCCAGCACGCTATCGGGCAAGGCGGTTTATTCTGACAGTGCCCATGTGAACGTTCCGCAACTATGCTGAGGAAAACAGTCCGGACAGATCCAGTAAGTTATCGGCAATGCAGTTGATGTTTTTACCGTTACGCACCTCGGCAAAGAAATACGGACGATCTCCGCGAACACGCACAGTGTCGCGTTGCATTACACTTAAATCCGCACCTACATAGGGAGCGAGATCGGTTTTATTGATAACAAGTACATCCGATTTCTTAATCGCGGGACCACCTTTACGAGGGATTTCTTCACCCATTGCGACGTCGATAACAAAAACGGTGATATCTGCCAATTCTGGCGAGAAGGTCGCTGAAAGGTTATCACCGCCACTTTCGATGAGAATAATATCAAGATCACGATGACGCTTTTGCAACTCGGCCACTGCAGCAAGGTTGATAGAGGCATCTTCGCGGATTGCTGTATGCGGACAGCCGCCCGTTTCAACCCCAATCACCCGATCAGAAGGGAGGATTTGCATGCGCATCAGGGCTTCGGCGTCTTCTTTGGTGTAAATATCATTCGTGATAACGGCGAGTGAATACCTATCTTTGAGCTGTTTTGCGAGGGCCGCCGTGAGCGAGGTCTTTCCGGCGCCAACCGGACCTCCAATGCCTATACGGACGGCTGATTTTTTGGGCGTTGTCATGTTTTGAAAATCCTTGGGCTTTGAGTTTCATGGCGCATCGAGGCCACATCTGAGAGAAAACAATTTGACCAGAGATCACTTGTTTGTGCGGTAAGGGCATAGTCTGTTGTTGTCTGGATTACGGGGGTTAGGTCCATCAGAACCTTTTGCCCCAGCGTTTGACCCAGCGGCACGAGGCGAACAGCTGCAGAAACGAGGTTTGAGCAAAATGCATGGAGGTAGGACGAGACTGTCAAATGCCGATCAAGCCCATGCAGTTTTGCCGCCACACCAATTGCGACAGGTAAGGCGAGGTCAGGCATTTCGGTCTCCCATACATCGCGCAGCACCTTACAAAATGCATCCCCTTGAAGGGTGGTTTCATTCACGCGCTCTAACGATGGACACAGCGCAAGGAGTTGCGAATTTAGCGCCTCATATGCGTCGGTATCGTAAACCTGTGAAACGAAGGCAGCATCGGTTTTGGCCGACCCATATTTCAAAAGATCAACAAGCCAATCAAACAGGCTCTCGCCATTATGGATACGCCCTGTTTCCATCGCCCATTCCATACCATGGGAATAGGCAAAGGCCCCGATAGGAAAGGCGGGGGACATCCATTGCTGAATTGTTAGATGCTGTACCTCAATGGGTGTGGACATGCGTGCTCGCCCCATGATCGTGGGAATGGGTCCGCCCATGCCCATAGGCGCCACCAAGTGGAGTAAACGGTTCCTGTACATAACTAACAACACCGCCGAGATGTTCGACCATATGTTCGATGACGTGATCATGCTGGATCAGCAGGCAGCCATTTCCAATTTGGCAAGGCGTATGGCGGTTGCCAATGTGCCACGCCAGTTCCAACAGATTGCCACCTGTGATCTTGGCTAATGTCTCAGGTTTGGCTTGCACCATAATGCATGTGCCATCCGCGCATTCGATATGATCACCATGATAAAGTGAGGTTGTTTGCTCTAAATCGAGAACAAACGCCACCCCACAATCTGTCATGAGCTTTTTCCGTCTTAGAAAGCGATCTTCGTAGGTCAGGGAAATCGTATAACTTGCTGTCCCCTCAGGGCGGTGATGGATGGTATGAGCAGTTATCATTGGAACATCCTAGAATAGAAAATACCGCTGTGCCATCGGCACTACATCGGCAGGTTGACAGGTCAAAAGTTCGCCATCCGCGCGAACTTCATATGTTTCGGGATGGACTTCGATCTGGGGAAGGGCTGTATTAAGTTTGAGATCGCTTTTGCCAATGCCCCGAGTGTTTTGCACTGCAACCGTTTGCTTGGCCAAACCCAAACGCCCGCGAATACCGTTGTCTTGTGCCGCGGCAGAAACAAAGGTCACAGCGGCATGTTCTACTGCCCGACCATAGGCCCCGAACATAGACCGGCTATAAACAGGTTGAGGTGTTGGTATCGACGCATTCGAGTCACCCATTTGCGCCGCAACGATCATCCCCCCCATCAGAACCATTTCAGGTTTCACCCCAAAAAACGCAGGGGACCACAACACCAGATCGGCCCGTTTGCCGACCTCAATCGATCCTATTTCGTTGGAAATCCCATGGGCAATCGCAGGGTTGATCGTATATTTCGCCACATAGCGACGGGCGCGCAAGTTGTCGTTGGCGCCGGTTTCTTCGGACAATCGTCCGCGCTGGCGCTTCATCTTATCGGCGGTTTGCCATGTGCGCAGTATGACTTCGCCCACGCGGCCCATCGCCTGACTGTCTGATGCAATGATCGAAAACGCACCCATGTCATGCAGGATATCTTCGGCTGCGATGGTTTCGCGGCGGATACGGCTCTCGGCAAAGGCGATATCTTCGGGGATGGATTTATCGAGGTGATGACACACCATCAGCATATCAAGATGCTCTTCTACCGTATTTTTGGTAAATGGACGCGTTGGGTTGGTTGAGGACGGGAGAACGAATTCTTCGCCGCAGATTTTGATAATGTCAGGGGCGTGTCCCCCCCCTGCCCCTTCGGTGTGAAAGGCATGAATTGTACGTCCCTTAATGGCGGCAACAGTGTCTTCGACAAAGCCGCTTTCGTTCAAGGTATCTGTGTGGATCATCACCTGAACGTCCATATCATCCGCAACAGACAAGCAGCAGTTAATCGCGGCAGGGGTGGTGCCCCAATCTTCATGTAATTTGAGGGAACAAGCCCCACCGAGCACTTGTTCCTGTAGTGCGGCTGGCAAAGATGCGTTTCCTTTCCCAGCAAAAGCAAGGTTCATCGGCAGACTATCCGCCGCCTGCAACATGCGCCCAATATGCCATGGGCCCGGGGTGCAAGTTGTAGCCAAAGTGCCATGTGCAGGCCCCGTGCCACCACCAAGCATCGTCGTCACACCCGAATGTAACGCGTCGTCGATTTGCTGCGGGCAAATATAATGGATATGGCTGTCAAACCCCCCCGCCGTTAGAATGCGCCCTTCGCCTGCGATAATCTCGGTTCCAGGACCGACAATGATATCTACATTCGACTGTGTATCAGGGTTGCCTGCCTTACCAATCGCCGCGATGCGGCCATCGCGTAAAGCAATATCGGCCTTGTAAATGCCCGTGTAGTCAAGAATGAGAGCATTGGTGATCACCGTATCAGGTGCTCCATCGGCACGGGTAGTTTGGGATTGACCCATTCCATCACGGATTACTTTGCCGCCGCCGAATTTGACCTCTTCGCCATAGGTGGTAAGGTCGCGTTCGACTTCGATAATGATTTCAGTATCGGCAAGGCGAATTTTGTCACCTTCGGTAGGCCCGTACATGCCTGCATAGTCAAAGCGTGAAATAGTGATCGCCATATTAGAGATCCCCCATAATTTTCCCGTTGAATCCGTAGATACGGCGCGCGCCCTTCATGGGGATCAGGGCCACTTCGCGCGATTGTCCCGGCTCAAAGCGGATGGCTGTTCCTGCTGCAATGTCAAGGCGATAGCCCCGCGCAGACTCGCGTGAAAAATCGAGAGCCGCGTTTGCCTCATAAAAGTGAAAATGACTACCCACTTGGATAGGACGATCCCCTGTGTTGGCCACCGTTAGCGAAATTGCATCTTGGCCCGCATTGAGGACAATATCCCCCTCAGCTGGAAAAACTTCGCCTGGGATCATTTTGCACCTCGGGCATAGCGAAAGGCCATGACGCTACCAATCGCAATCACTGAAAGGCCAGCTAATAGAGGGGTAAACGAAACCTCATGCGCGTGGGGAAGGATCCCAGAATGCGCGTGAACAGGGGCAGTTATGAGGGCAAAAAAAGGGGCGATATATTTCATGTTTGTGATCCTTTTCTATCGAATGGGGTTGTGAACGGTGACGAGTTTAGTACCATCTGGGAAGGTGGCTTCGACTTGGACTTCGGAGATCATCTCGGCAATCCCCTCCATACAGTCATCGCGCGTGATAATGGTCGCGCCGTATTGCATCATATCCGCTACACTGCGGCCATCACGTGCGCCCTCGACGACGGCATCACAAATAAGGGCTATGGCCTCAGGGTGGTTGAGTTTGACCCCACGGGCCAATCGTTTGCGAGCCACTTCTGCAGCCATTGCAATCAGCAGTTTGTCTTTTTCGCGGGGGCTAAGCTGCATCAAAGTCTCCAAGTTTTGGGTAAGTCGGTTTGTGTGAGCATTGTGATTATCGGAACCAGCATGCGCCGCAGGGTCATGCCATGAGGCGCGATCAAACGTGCGATCAACAGGTGATCTTGCGTTACGCTGGCACCCGAGGTTTCATTCAACATGTCACAAATTGTGGGCAAGACAGCGCTGGCGATGGGGGAGGAAAAGACCACCAGCGCTGTTGCTCGGGCCCCTGCTAGAACGGCAGGGCGATCCAGGGTTTGTGTGATATTGCCTGAAAAATGCGTGGCATCTTGAAAGGCAAGTTGACCATCGATGGACAGGGTTATGCACTCTTGCAAATTGCCCGAAAGGTGATGTTCCCCCATGGCAAGACGCCCAAATAGCATGGGTTCCACAATAAGTGCAGTAGCATCTGAAGACACATCAATCGTCAGGTGGCGTTCTAGGTGTCCGCCGTCGTAAAACAAAGTTTCCTGTGGTAGCCAAAAGAGCGAGGATTGATTCCGCACAACAAGCCTATTGTCCACAGTACCGTTCACGCAGGCCTGTGATCTGTAGATACGCTCGCAACCTTGCGTGGTCACACTTAGGCATGCGGTATCAGATGTTTCAAAATATCCGTTTAGCTGATCACCGCCAGTGATCCCTCCCGAGGTATTGATGAATATTGCCTCGGTTCCATCACGCTTGCGCGCAAAGAGTGCCTTTGACGCGCCTTGTTGATAAAGGTGGCGCAACTGTCCTGTTCCGCCCACACGCAGATCTAATGCCCCGATGGTGCGGGGTTGGTCCTGTTCCAGAGATTTGCTGAGGTCTTTCATCGGTCACGTCAGGCTTGTTTTGTTGCCTAACGAAAACCCAATGCCGTGAGAAATGAACAGAAATATATCAAGTTTCCGCAGTGCAGCGAGAAATTGTGATTAAATTTTAATCATTGTGATCTGATATGATTAAAAAATAGGCAATAATGCCAATTTTTTAAAAAAACATTCTGGTCCAAAATTGCACATTCAGCGGAATCGTAAATTCAATTGGGCACCCGCTCAAATGAATTGAGGTGTGGGTG
>WTJA01000120.1 GCA_011524995.1 Alphaproteobacteria bacterium
TCGTTAGTGGCGCTGCTCTCTTCGACTGCCATGGCAGCAGCTGGACGCAATCCCCGCTTATTTTTGCGCAGACGCAGCAGAGCCACAAGCAGTAAAATCAGAAAGAAACTTGCCCCAATACCAATCAGTAGTAAGCCATATTGTTGTAAGAGATCGTCGGTCATGATTCGCCCTTTTTTCGCTAATAAGCCAAAATCCTATAACAGCTTGGCTGATACGTCTATCTTCTTGCATAAATTCAGGTGTTTTTGTGAAATATTTATTAACAAAATCATTGATATATATTAGTTTTTAACCATGGCTAACTCGCTCTCCTCATTTGCCCAAATTCTCCGTCCTTTAGGCGGTGGGCTTGATAATATCGTTGCTGTGAAACTGCACAGCAATGCTGTGACTGTGGCTGAGGTTAAAAACACGGGTAAAGAAATATCTGTTCAGCATTTGGCGAGTGTGGCCCTACCCCGTGAAGTGGATTTACAGAATTTCGCACGCCAGCAAGATATGGTGGCAGATACCATTCGCTCGATGCGTGACCAAGGCATGTTCTCAGCGCAAGATGCCGGCATTATTATCCCGCCTGGGATATTGGCGGTGCGTCAGGTGAACTTGCCCTACACCCCGCCCAATGAGCTTGCCAAAGAAGGCCGTTTCCTTGATTTTTGGGTCGAAGCAGAGCCTGATTTAGCCAAATATGAAGACCCGTTCTTCACCTATACGGTCCTTGTTAGCTCAGAGAATGATGATTTGACGCGCGTGGTCTTAGCCTATGCCGAGGAAGCGGTTATCCGTCCTTGGGCCGATTTGCTTCTTGCGTCTCACCTCAACCCTGTCTTTCTCGAAGTCGAGGCCATGGCACTGGCAAATTATCGCTATGCGACGCTGCCACGCGATGAAAAAAGACAATCGCAGGCGGTGTTACATATCTCTGATAACCGGCTTGAAATTATTGCGTTTCAACAAAACCGCTTCCACACTATCAAGTTAGAGGTTAGTGAATTTGACCTCATCCTATTAAAAGAGATCGAAGCTGTAGATGATCTAGATAGCGAGTTTTGGGATGAAGTGGGTGGGCGCTTGGCGAACACGATGAAACAGGCGGTTCTGTTTTTGCAGGAAGAGCTTGATTTCGCCCCCTTTTCAATCCTGTATATCGCGGTTGATACGCCTGCTGCCACAAATCTTGTCAAATTATTGGATAAGCATTTTACATTGGCGCCCCTATCGCTGTGGAATACAGCTGAAGGGGTGACGATGTCGCAATCTGTGTCTGACTTGCTTGCCCAAATTCCCAACAAGTCGCTTTTTGCCTCAGTCTTTGGCTTGGGTCTACAACGCCTTGGCACATTTGGCTCGCCAGATAACACCCTGTCGCGGCTCAATATTCTCCCTGCTGCCGCAACACTTTTGAGAAACCGGCAAGTTGGCGTTATCTCTCGTACTTTGGTGAAAGTGTGGCTCTTCCTCTTTATCTTGATGGGGCTATGGACAGGCGGGCTTGTATTGCCGCAATATCTTGAAAGTCAGGCGGGAAGCCGCGGCTATGATGCCATCGCCGCAGATGCCCAAGCAACACAGGCCCAACTCGAATCAGTCAATAACCAAGTACAGAATCTCGACTCAGAGCTTGCTGCGCTCAGCACAGAATTACGGCCAAGAGGACGTGTCCAATTCATGGATACATTGCCTGATCTGGTCCCTGATGGCGTTGAATTAGATACACTTCAAATTGTGAATGCCACAACGGTGACCATGACAGGCAGTGGTCGCACACAAGAAGCGATTAATTTGTTTGTCACAGAACTATCAAATTCCGGCCTTGCCAATAACCCACAGGTGAATTTAACACCGCCAAATGACGGACAAACCTATTTTGGCTTCACCTTATCAGCGGTCATTATCCGCGAAGATTAAGGGATGTAGCGTTAGATGTTTGGTCGTTCAAAGAAAAAACAAGCCGCACAGCAAATGCAAGTTGCCCCTGAAGCGCTCGCGCTCCTGCAGGCGATGCAAGCTGGCCAGCAAATGGCACAGCAACAACAGATGATGCAGCAGCAGATGATGCAGCAACAAATGGCCCAACAGCCTGCGATGATGCCGCAACAACCAATGATGCAACCGCCTCAGGCCCCAATGGCAGACCCACAGATGATGGCACAGCCACCCGCACAGTCGCAGATGCCGCCTATGCAATCGCCTATGCAACCGCCTGTTGCTGAGCAAGCTGCCGCACAAATGCCGCAAGCCGAGCCTGCAATGATGGCACCTAATGCTTTTGCGCAAACAGCTTTTGCACAAGAGGCTGCGCCACAAGCTGACCCAGCGATGATGGGAGAGGCTGGCGCACCAGCGATGGGCGCGCCCGGAATTGTCGCCCCTCTTGCCCCTGCGGCGCAAACAAAGGCGCAAAAGAAAGAAGCAAAACGCCAAGCACAGCAGCAGGCCAAAGCAGATAAAGAGGCTAAAAAAGCCGCCAAACTAGCGGCCACTAAAGAAAAGGCAGAAGAAAAGAAGCGCGCGAAATTACGCAAGAAATTGGCAAAAACAAGGTTTTCACGTGCGCGCTATTTAAGAGAAGCCAATGGTAATGCCATCGCTGGCGTTGTGTTATGGGTGTTTGTCATCCTTATTTTCACCGTCGGGCCTTTCATGCTAAACACCACTTATTTAATCCCGACAACCAATGAAAATCTGCGGATTATCAATGAGGTTGATAGCCTGAAACGTTCAGTCCGGCAGAACCAACCGCAAATTTCGGCGATGCTGGAAAAACGGAAACAAAAAGAAGCTCAGATCGCTTCTTTCACCACAAGCTTCACGCCACAAGCGCAAGCGCAAGCACAGCTTGAAAGCCTTGTTACCCAGCTTGAAGATGCTGGCATGGAATTAACCGAAAAAGCGATTACGCCGCTTGGGTTACCCGCACAGCGAATTGTCGGCACCACCCTTACCATCTCAGCGGAGGGGGATTACCTTGATTGGTTGCGCATTCGCAACAAATTCATCAGATCCCAGCGCGCCGTTAGCATGCCAAGCGAATCTATCATCATCAATGAAGAAACAGGTAATGTGATAATCGCTGCACAAATTGTGTTACCATCAGCGCCCTAACGCCGAATGAGCTATTCTCTCGTGTGATTGCAGCCAAATTTGTGTAAAAATGAGTGCCATGCATTTGAATTTATGCTTTATTAATCAAAACGAATTCACAAAGTCATGAGTGAGGCGCCCCTTATGAAACAGCAGATCATCAGATCCCTTTCATCATTGGTTCTGCTTGCCTCTCTATCAGCGGTGCCTGTGACATCTGCTCTGGCCCAAGATAATTCCCTGCGCGCGCCAGAAGTCCTTGATTTAGATGACCCTTTTGCCCGTGGCATTAACCGTGCCGCTGATCAAGCAAGTGGCGGGCTCAATTTACCATCGCCTGGCAATATTGGCGCAGCTGATGCCAAAACAGGGGCCGCTTTATTAGGGGCCTCAAAGCAAGAAGCGCTGGCTGTTTCGCTTTATCGTGTGGCGGCGCTCGCTGTCGCAAAAGGGCGCTCTCGTGGTCAAATTTTTGAAGAAAGCAACCAAGGGGTTAGCGAAGGCTCGCGTCCTGAATTGCCGTATCTACGTCTTGGTACCTTCGGGTCAGCAGCAGAAGCACGGCAAGTGGCGATTAACCTGAAATCCTTGCTAGAGGATTATATTGGCGGCCATTTCATCTTACGCAGCTCGGCTGCCTCAGTTGATCTTGACATTGGGCCAACGCCATCAGTGTCTCATGCTGAAAATTATTGTGAATTGATGCTGAAATATTCCAATGGCTTGGTCCAAGATTGCTATGCCGTTCTTGAATATCCAGGCTATGAGCCATTAGAGACCTTCACCTCCACTGCTATGCTGCGGGTATCAGCGGATGCTGTACGCTCTGTTATTTCTGATGATAGTGTGTTTGACCTTCAGGGCTCTGCCAATCAGCTTTTGCATGTCAAAGAAGGGGACCGGCTTGGTACGACAGGGCATCAAATTGTGAAAGTCGTGCCGTCGGGCGTTGTCTTGATGTCAGATGATGGGTCTATCGCAACCCTACCACTGGATTATCTACCAGAAGCAGATTACCAGCCACAGGGGGCTGCTGGCCAGCCTGATGGTGCCATCACCCCGCCACAACCGCCGCAGCCACAGGGATAGGCACCGATGGCCATCTATGAAAATGAAGTTGCTGACAAGGTTATACGTGTTCTGCAGGCTGCAAACCGTGTCGATAATCAAAAATTATTAGACGCCCGCGCCTCAGCCAATGGGGCCAGTGATGTCCTAGTCCAGCTTATTCGCAATGAGGGTGTCGAAGAAGAGCTCGTCCATACGGTCATCTCGCGTGCCTATGCGCTTCGTCGTACCACGCTAGAAGCCAAACAGGTCGATGTACGCGCCCTCCCCCTTATTCCGAAGCAATTTATCGATGACCACTTAGCGATGCCTTATGAGGTTGAGGCGCGCTTTTTGCGTGTGGCGATTGTTGACCCCTCAACCGCCTCACTGGCAGGGCAGCTCAAGAACCTCTCAAACTTTAATATTGAGTTTCAGCTTATCACGCTGACAAATTTTGAGAATTTGCGCGGCCATGAACGGATCAAAGCTGTTCTTGATGCAGCAGAGAAGAAACAAAAGGCCGAAGCCGAAGTTATTTCTGCGAAGCGGCGCTCTAAATTCCCGATTGATGATGATGGTCTGGTTCCAGAATTCTGTGACCATATCTTGCATTCTGCGATTGATACCGGCACCTCAGATATTCACATTGAACCTTATCGCGATATTGCCCGCATCCGCTTCCGCATTGATGGCCGGTTGCAAATCCGCCATGAATATACCGAATATGCCTATAAGCATTTCCTTGGCATTATCACGCGTTTTAAGATCCTAGCTGATTGTGACATCTCAGAGAAACGTCTGCCGCAAGATGGCGGTATTACCATCCATTATGGCGGCGAGGATATCGATTTCCGCTTTAACGTCCTGCCAGGAAAATATGGCGAGCGTATCGTCATGCGTATCTTGAAAGGTGACCCGTCTCTGTCACTCAGCCGCATTGGCCTGACACAAGAAAATTATAATAAAATTGTTGATGCTATTACAGCCCCGCAAGGGATGGTGCTGGTCACAGGGCCAACAGGCTCTGGTAAGACAACCACGCTCTATGGGTGTTTGCAGCATATCAATGAGCCTGAAACCAATATTATGACGGCGGAAGACCCCGTAGAATATTACCTCGAAGGGGTGGCGCAGACACAGGCGAATGAAAAGATTGGCATGACCTTTAATGCCATCTTGCGTGCCTTCTTGCGTCAGGATCCCGAGGTTATCCTTGTGGGTGAGATCAGAGACCAAGAAACCGTTGAAATCGCCGTGAAAGCGGCCTTAACAGGTCACTTGCTTCTTTCTACTTTGCACACGAATGATGCGGTATCGACGATTACGCGTTTGATGAATATGGGCGTGCCCCCCTTCATGATTGCGGCGGCGACAAGCTTGATTATGGCACAGCGCCTTGGGCGCCCAAATTGTCAAAACTGTTTGGCACCAGACCCACAAGCCACACCAGAATCGCTGAAGAAAATTGGGTTCACCGAAGAGGAAATCCCTAATATCGAGGCAAAAATTGGCGTTGGGTGCGATAAATGTGGCGGCTCTGGCTATAAGGGGCGCCGCGGTGTCTATGAAGTGATGCGCATTAACCCTGAATTAGAAGAAGCTATTTTGCGCCAAGCATTGGCACCAGAACTGCTAGAGGCAGCGCGTGCTGATGGGTTCCGTACGATGCAGGAAATCGCGCGAGACTTTGTACGAGATGGCATTTTCTCCATCGCTGAATATACGCGCATCTTGGTGTTATAGAGGTGAGTGATGGCAGCCGAGTTGCAAAAGAAATTCACCTATAAGGGCAAGAAAAAAGGCAAAAAAGTCAAAGGTGAGATTGAAGTGGCAGGTTTGATGCAAGCCAAGAAAGCCTTGCGCGAAGAAGGCATCAGGGACATCACCTTAAAAGAGATTAAGCCAAAGCAAAAATCGGCGCTTGATATTGAAATTACCTGGGGGCCTTTTGGTGCTATCCCTGCCAAGGAAATCTTGGTTTTCACCAAAAAAATCTCAACGATGATGCGGGCTGGTTTGCCCATTGTTGAAGCAATGATTTTGGTATCCACGCAGACGAAAAATGCCAATTTGAAGCGTGTGAATAATGACATGATTACGCGGCTCAATGGCGGCGCATCCTTATCGCAATCATTCCGGGCCCATACCCGCTATTTTGATAATGTCTATTTGAATATGGTCGAAGCTGGCGAGATTTCAGGTCGCCTTGATACCTTCTTGGACCGCCTGACAGAGATGCTTGAAAAACAGCAAACCATTAAGGCC
Source organism: Alphaproteobacteria bacterium (assembly GCA_011524995.1). Lineage (GTDB taxonomy): Bacteria > Pseudomonadota > Alphaproteobacteria > Puniceispirillales > Puniceispirillaceae > UBA685. The sequence continues at coordinate 6,403 of WTJA01000120.1, forward strand.
GGCATTAAATCAGCTCTGTTCTACCCAATTACCTTGGTGGTGATCACGGTTACCATTTCCTATTTCATGTTGACCAATGTGGTACCAACGTTCCAGGAGATGTTTGAAGGGCTAGGCGCGGAGCTTCCCGCCCCCACACAAGCGATTGTGGATGCGTCTAATTGGATTCAAAAAGGTGAGAATGTGGCACGTGTGATTTCGACCGCTTTTGCTATCTTTTTGCTTAATAAGTTTTTGTCGAAATATATGTATATTATTCGCAAGATTAAATCGATCATCGCGCTGCGCTTGCCCTTGGTTGGTGACATTATTGTGAAATCAACAGTTGCGCGTATGTCGTTGCTTCTTGCCAATTTGCTAGCAGCTGGTGTGACAATCGTCGAAGCGCTGAAAGTATGCTCCACCGTATCAAAGAATGTCCAATTCGTAGAAGCGATGGATCGCATTCAAGAGAAGATCGTGACAGGTGCCCCACTCTCTCAGCTATTTGCGAATGAAAAAGTCTTTCCTATCGCCTTATCACAGCTTATGGCAGTGGGGGAACGCACGGGTAATATGGACGAGATGCTGGAATCCATCGCAAAATATTACGAAGAAGAATTCCAAGCGGTTGTTGATGGCCTCTCCACAGTCATTGAACCCCTTATGATTGTGTTTGTTGGCGCGATGATTGGGGCCATGGTGGTAGCGCTCTATCTGCCTATCTTCTCTGCTGGCGATGCCTTTGCAGGGTAGATCATGACGGCGGCGCTCCAAAAATGGCTCTCTGTGACGCTGCTCAGCCTCGTATTACCCTCTTTATTAGCTTTTGCTGTTCTCGCCGATTTATTTGGTATGCGCGTCTCCGGACGCGACCTCTCGCTTGATATCTATACAAGACTAGCCCCCTTTGCCGCTGAGACTGCGCTAGCAGAACAAATGGTCTTTGTTGATATTGATGAAGAGAGCCTTGCCACCTATGGGCAATGGCCTTGGCCGCGCCAATATATGGCGGTCTTGCTCCAAAATATTGGCCTGCAAGAGCCTGCTGCTATCGGATTTGACGTGCTCTTCTCTGAAGATGACAGGTTCAATGCGCCTGCTATCGAGGCGCTTGGGGGGCTGGAGACAGGCAGCCTCACCGATGTGTTGCCAGATGGGGATGGCTTATTTGGGGAAATGCTCTCTTATACGCCGTCTATTGTCGCCTTTAGCCTGACCTCGTCTGAGGGGGCGAATGAGGCATACCTTCCGGCATCTGTTTCAGTGATTGGCGAGGCAAATATGCCCTTGCTGGCCGCCGATAATTTGCTATCACCTGTGCCAAAATTACAAACTGCACCAGGGTCAGGCTTTGTTAGCCTCGCCCTTGAACGTGATTCAATTGTGCGTCATGTGCCAATGCTGGCCCGCCTTGGGACAGGCTCAGAGGCGCGGCTTGTCCCCTCTATCAGCCTTGAGATGTTGCGCGTGGCACAAGGGGCGCGTGGCCATATCCTTAAAATCTCTGAAGATACGGGCACAGCGAATAATCAATTACGTACTGGACGGGTCATCCTGAACCTAGATGAATTTGGACGCTTGCCGCTCCATCACGGCTATTCAGACAGATTTACGACAATATCCGCCCGCGATGTGTTTGAGGGGCGCAATCTAGAGCGATTGCAAAATGCCTTTGTATTGGTTGGCGCCTCAGCTGCCGGTCTAAAAGATATTCACTCAACAAATTTAGAAGCTGCTATTCCTGGTGGATTAATCCATTTGCAAGCGCTGCATCAAATGCTATCAGGTCATACATTGCGTTCGTCTCAGTTAACTATTTTTGCTGAGATTCTGGCGGCCTTTGTTGCCTCTGTTTTGCTATCTATTATCATCCTGACCATCTCTGTTAAGCTCTCAGCGCTGCTTGTGGTTATTGCAGGTGCCGGCTTTGCCTATGCTGATTTCTGGTTGTTTGTGGAACATCAAATTGTCACCAATGCAGCGATGAGCCTCACGCAGCTGGCTTTTGCATCACTCACCTTATTGCTTTATCGCGCGTTGCGTGAAGAAGCGAACCGCCGTCAGCTCCGCGGAGCATTTGGGCAATATTTGTCCCCGGATATGGTGAAAGAGATTGAGCAAAGCGGGCAGTCACCAGAACTAGGCGGTGTTACCACCCCTATCTCTGTTATGTTTATGGATGTCAGAGGATTTACGACCCTATCGGAAACGCTATCCTCCCAGCCGCAAACACTGACGAAGATCATCAATATTATCCTCGATGAATCAACCAAGGTCATCATGGCACATGGCGGCACATTGGATAAATATATTGGTGATGCCATCATGGCCTTTTGGAATGCGCCTGTACCACAACATGATCATGCAAGACGCGCTGTTGACGCCGCCATTGCCCTGGAAGCGCATTTACCGCACATCAATCACATCTTGCGTCCCCATTTACCAGAGGAACTAGCAGACCATCAAATTCGCATTGGGATTGGGATTGCCACTGGTGAAGTGGTGGTTGGTAATTTCGGCTCGCAATCACGGCTTTCCTATTCCGTTGTGGGAGATACGGTCAATTTGGCAGCGCGCCTAGAGCCATTTGGCAAACAAACTGGTCTAGCCCTTGCCTTTTCACATGCCACAGCGACAGACGCGTCTCATGAGGATGTGATTGCTATCAATGCCATCCCTATTCGTGGCCGCGTCGAGGCTGAAATTGTTCACAGCTATTGCCCGCTTTCCCCAGAGACAAGAACGCTTCATGACCAGATGGTTGCGCTTTTCACCACGCCATCTGATAGCTTATCAAGCAATTTCGCCCCCCTTCGCCAGCAGCTGGCAGAAACGCCGGATTATCCCGCTAGCCTTCTGGCCTATTATGATGAGCAGTTTAGATCATTTGCATCTAATTAAGCTTTGAATTAAAACTGTAGTAGCACACAATATTTAGGATCAGCCTGATGCGTAAATTGCTTACTCTCCTTGTTCTTGCCAGCTTACTTCCTGCTGGTGTTGTTCATGCGCAGGACACAACAGCTGTAACCGAAGAAGAAGCCTTTGACGCCGTCTTTGCGGACCCTGGTAATGTTCTCTTGAATTTCCAGCTGGCATCCATTCAGTTGAAAAATGGCAATCTGAAAGAAGCAGCGGGTACGTTAGAGCGTATTTTGATCCTATTGCCGTCAAATGCCGAAGCGCAATCACTATTAGGCGCTGTGCAATTACGCCTTGGCAATAAGCCAGAGGCCGAACGGCTCTCACAGCTGGTGCTTGCCAATGATGGGGCAACGCCAGCACAAAAGGCAGATGCGCAGCAGATCATTCAACGTATTGAAGATGAGAAAAAAGCCTATAACTTCACAGGCTTTGTTGCTGTAGGTGGTGGTATTGCCGACAACCCTGAAGGTGGCTCTCGTGAAAATAAAGCCGAAGGTGGTGGTACCTTCTCCAAGCGCGCCAATGCTGAGGAATTTCATACTGCGACTGTCAATGTTAATTTGAAGCGTCGCCTTATCTCGCAATTGCCACAAGATATTAATCTTAGCCTTAACCTTTATACCAGAGATTATGCAACCTATGATGCGGGTGACCTGGCCACATTCGGTCTAACAGCGCTCTATAGCGATACCTTCTCATCTGGGTTATTGCGCACCTCTCTTGGCGCAACACGCATCCATATTGATGATGCCCATTATATGAATTCCTATGATGGCCGCGTGACTTATATCCAATCGCTGCCATATGGCTTGTCAGGTCGCGCTGGCCTATCTGCCACACGTCAGGTGGCAAAGGCTAAGCCTGATGGTACTGGTACGGATAAATCTGGGAATGTGAAGTCTGTTACCGCAGGATTATCTCGTGCCTTGGGCCCCGGCAACTTATCACTCGATGCACGGGCTGCGACAGGCAAAGCCACAGATATGAAGAATGCCAAAAAGACCAATGGCATCTCACTGACTTATGCAACGCAAATCATCCCGGGCCTCACATCTGTGACGCTTGATTACGCCGAAGATAAATACCGCGCGCTTGATACGATTTATTCAACGACGAAAAAGCGTAAGGATAAGATTTCTACTATCCGCTTTAGCTATATGATTGGTCTATCGACGCTAGGGGCGCCCAATGGCACAGAACCTTATGTGAATTTCTCTGGTAAATATGCCAGCGCGAAGTCAAATATCGCGAACTTCACAAAATATTCTGGTGATGCAAGCCTCACCTACACACAGCCTTTCTAAGACGCCACCTGCGCTTTGAGCTGCCTAACGGCTTTGCGTAATGCTGCCATATCTTGTTTCTGCGGCAGCATAGCCTTGTCATTTGTCGCTGAGAATCGATGCTGGTAGATAAGGCCGGCATAGTCATAGGCTTGCTGCGCCAGCGAGCCGCTATAAGGCGCTAGCCGCATCGTATAACGCAACAAACTAACGCCCTCTTCACGTTGGCCGCAAAGCGGTTGTAAGGCCGCTTCTAGTGCGCGTTCTTCCCGTGGCCTCACCTGTTTCTGCGCCCTAGCAAGACGCCAAGCTAAGGCCATTACAAACAGGATAGTGACACCAATGCCAATGATGGCAAGTAACAGGGCAAAATTATCAGCATTGCTCGCAGAGGCATTATCAGCGGTATCATCATCACCATAATTCATAATCGCGAGCGTAATCCGCAGATTCAACGAATCAGCATATTGATAAATCTGGCGTGCTCTATCCCAGATGTCAGGTTCCTTTGTCTCTGGCTCTAAGGTTCGGCCTGCAAAACTTTGGCGTCCAAATTCAACCTGCCCTTGGAACCGTTCCCCAGAGAGACGCATTACTTGCAAGGTGGGATCTAACCGATGCCAGCTACCATCTTCACGCTGATATTCAACCCAGGCATGCGCATCTGATTGAGAGACAAGCCAGAAGGACCCATATTGGTTCCAATCACCCCCTAAATAGCCAACCCCCACATGAGCAGGCACGCCGCCGGCACGCAATAAGGTCGCCATCGCTGTGGCAAAATAACTACAATAGCCGCTCTTTTGCGTAAAAAAGAAAGCATCAAGTGCATCTTGGTCGGGATAAGACACTGTGGTGCTATAGCTGAACTCGTCACGGAATTGGCGCATAATCTCATCGATGAAGGCGTCTTCTTTGGGAAATGCTTCCCTCAATGCTACGCCATAAGCGACAAGCTCCGGATTGGCATCTCCCAAGGCCAATGATGCGGGATAGGCATAATCATGCGATGATGACAGCCGCCCTTGAATTGTGACCTTTTGGGGATTTTGCCCAGATTGCAGCAAGGCTTCCCCATATTGATTGAACCCATAACCATGAGAGGAGGCAAATGCCGCATCACCCGCCCAGCCAGGCATAGGCAACACATCCATATCATGCGTATCAGGCACAATATCAAATTGAGCCAACGCACTATCTGAAGCCACGGTAAAGTCAGGACGAATACTTTTATCTGGCACACGGCGCCATTGATCACCGGTAAGGCTTGTGAGGCTATAGACCCGCCAATAGTCAGGGGCACCCTGCCCCTCCATCAATGGAATCGCGCGAAATGCGACATCATTGCTCTGCAACAAATTCGCCATACCGCCTGGGCGTAATTCATCCGTCAGGCCAATATCTCTATCCGCCGTCTCAAAGCCAGGTACAAAGCCCGAATTAATACGAGGAATGACAGAGAATAACCCGACAATCACCGCCGCAATGACAAAGGACCCTGTGATGATTGGGAGCCAGCGAATGGTCAGTGTCTCAAGGCGGAACCCTGTCAGCGCGGTTGTATACCATAATAAGAACGCCAACAGCCACGCCACAAGCCCCAGCAGGATGATGAATTGCACCTGATAGATAAAGACAGACCCCACAAGAAAAATTGTCGGGCATAACCCAGCAGGAGATAGGCTTACCTCCTCCTTAGGCGCTGCTTTGCCTTGGTCTAACCGCCAGGTAAAGGGCAGTAATGTGATTAGCAATAAGATAAAGAAATCAGCTGTTTTCACTGGCACAACTAATGTCGCGCCATAGATGAAAGCGGATAGAACAGGTAATTGCAGCCACCAACGTTGTATCGAGGATACCGCCCAAGATGCCGCCCAGAATAGCCACAGAAACCATCCAATCTCCAAAGATAGAACAAGCATCAATGGCATTTGCCATAGCGCTAACCGCTGGAATACAGAGCGTGATTGCAAGAGATTGCCTATCATGCGGCGGCCTCATATGTATCGCTATCTGACGGTGCCTGACAACGTGCAAGGCGGCGTAAGGCTGTAACTATCTCTTGCGGTTGGTAGAGCGTGTTCTGACTATCTGGCAATTGTAATTCGAACGCGAATCCTTGCTGGCTAGCTTGCAAGACGCCCGCACATAAGACGGATAAAGCCTCTTCAAAAGCGAGGTGGCGCAGTCTGTCAAAATGCAGCTTTACGAGATCCTGCCCAAGATTAGCCCCTGTCTTGTATAGGAGCCTATCTTTTGACGCATAATGTTTCCAGCTTATGCGTGATAATGGGACACCTGGCACCCAGCTCTCTAGGCTATCAGCATTAAATTGGCCCTCTTCGTCAATCTCTTCACCGCTGAGGTGAGGCGTTCCTGCCATCAGGCTCGCAAGATGCGCAAAATCTGGGCGTGGTGCGACATCAATCTGTGGCGGCGTGACCCATTGCCAAGCACGCACAAGACCGAAGGGAAAGCTGGTCTCTACTAGAAAGGGGGGCGGGTAATGTGTGCCGCGTTGTTCTGGTGTAAAGGTCATCTCATGCGGGGTGCGAATGGCAGTGGTTTGTTTGACCTTACCAATCGTGACAGCAACATCATACAAACGCGCTTTGCCATCCAAACAAAAGGCAAGCTGGCTTGGCGCGCCACATAAAGCCACCTTATCTTCGAGATAATAGCTGGTGAGCTTATCTAAATTAATCGCCGACCAAATCACAGATAATAAGAAAATCACAAAGAGCGCGACTGATAATAGCAACAGCATATTATTCTGCACACGCACCGAAATAGCAAAGACACCAAATACGGCCAAGCCTGCCATCAGGCCATGACGTGTTGGCAACGCATATAACCGGCGCCAATTAATCACTTCAATGGGCGTGCGACGCAGTGAAATAGCTCGTGATATCTTATGCGCAAATGACATGCTTGCCGCCTTATGCCTCCTTACGGAACCGCCACCTCAGACAGCACATCTTGCATGCGGGCACGCAACGCCGCCTTATCACCGCGGCCCAAGCGATGCGCAAGGCTGTGCGGTACAAGCCGCTGAATATCATCAGGCACGACATAGTCACGCGCTTGCAAAAATGCTTGTGCTTTGGCGAGCTGCAATAATTGCTGGCGATAGCGGACAGATAAGGTGATTTGACAGCGCGCCTCAATATCATCTGAAAGGCGAAGCAAATAGTCTAAGATATCCTCATGGATGGTCACAGCGCTGACCTTGTCTTGAAGAGCGATTACCTCTTCGGCTGTAATCATAGCAGGCAAGGGGTCTGCGCGGCGTGTCGGTGCCGTCAAAATAGATTTCTGCACCTCGCGGTTGGGACGACCTACCGCAATAGAGAGCGAGAAGCGATCAAGCTGTGACTCTGGCAACTCAAAAGTCCCAATCTGTTCCTTTGGGTTTTGAGTTGCGATCACCAAAAAGGGCGCTGGGAGGGCTAATGTCTCAGTGTCGATTGACACAACGCGCTCTTCCATGGCTTGCAAAAGGGCCGATTGGGTCTTAGACGGTGCACGATTTAATTCATCCGCCAACAACATCTGGGTAAAGACAGGACCCTTTTTAACGGTGAATTCATTGGTCTCACGGTCAAAGAGAGACAGGCCAGTAATGTCAGCTGGCAGCAGATCATTTGTGCATTGCACCCGGCTAAAAGAGAGGCCAAGCGCTTGCGCCAAGGCCGCAGACAGACTTGTTTTCCCTGAGCCAGGTACGTCCTCGATCAAGAGATGTCCATCGGCTAGCAAACAAATCAGAGCCAATTCAACGGAGTCTCGGCGCCCTTGAAATACGGTTTCGACCGCCGTGATAATAGGGGCTAATTCTGCCTGATAATGCGGCTCAATAGATGACGGCGCCATTCGCTTATCCTTATTCCCTGACAATCTGTCTTAAGACTATAATATTTCGTTGTAATGAATAACTCATATACGACAAAAGGCAAAGGACGGTTGCCCAAACTATGCCTTTGCATGAGCGAAAAGGCTTTTCCTTGACAGGGTGCTACTGACATTCAAAAGTAGGGCAAGCATCTATACAAGATGGCATCACGGAGGGGTAGCATGTCAAAAGTAAGCTTCACAAGAATGGATGAAGGCACAGAAGCTGATTACGCACTGTTACATAAGTTGGAACAAGATTATGTTTCCGCTCTACCAGCGCGTATTTTAAAAGCGCTAGAGGGGCTAGATGATACACTTGCCGGCTATCAGGTCACACGACTTGAACATTCCTTACAATCAGCGACAAGAGCCGAAGCAGATGGCGCTGATATTGAATTAGTGGTAGCAGCCCTTATCCATGATATTGGTGATGATCTGGCGCCGGAAAACCATTCGCAGATGGCAGCTGCCATCATTCGCCCCTATGTGCGGGCAGAGGTCACCTGGATCTTAGAGATGCATGGCCTGTTTCAAATGAAATATTACGCTGACAAGCTCGGTTTAAATCCCGATGAAAGAGAGCGTTATCGCGATCATCAGTGGTTTCATTCCTGTGAGCAGTTCTGTCGTGATTGGGATCAAATGTCGTTTGACCCTAGCTATGAGAGCAAGCCGCTCTCTTATTTCGTGCCGATGGTAGAGGAAATTTTCTCCCGCCCTGCCTTTGATCCTGACATTATCCAGGAACACGCCTAAAGATATAAGAGGAAAGGGCCGCTTAATTGCGGCGGCCCACCTCATGCTTTTCTACACGTGCTCTTTTATGAATATTCGGATCGGAAGATGTCACAGACACGATGATATTAGTAGAGCCTAAAAGCCCATCAATCACCTGAACTCCATCTGTGATTGAGCCAAGTGAGCTGTTTAATGTTGCTGTTGCGAGGATATCAGAGCCACTCATATAGCTTGCTTCATCCAACTGCACCTCAAACACTTCTTGGTTAACCGCTAGTTCCTCATCAGTGTCATCATCATAACTCACCTGAGTTAAACCGTTGAAATCACGGTCGGTAAAGCTACTGCTCAGGTCACCATAAACAACATTATCAATTTCAAGCCCTTCAATTGAGAATGAACCCGTAGCCTTCGCGGTATCATAGACAATGGTATAATTATAGCTTGCTGTCCCTGCGGCAGTGGAGGCATCACCGCGTGGCTGGAAATTTAATCCAGAGCCTTGGAATGTCACAGAACCTGAATAGGAATCTGAGACAAGATTGCCAAATGCGGGGTCTAGGTCAGCATGGTTGAGATAGAATCCCCCACTGCCATCTGAGAGCAGCTTCATATATTCAGGAGAGCCCCCAGATGCGAGCATTGAAATTAGCTGCGTATCTAGATAAGCATAATTGATATCTGTCGGGATATCAGTCACATCAATCCCTTGCGCTTCCAATTGTGAGAGCAAATCAGAATTTTCAAGGATAAGCGTAAACAAGTCACCGATCGCGACCTCTGTCTCCCCATTTGCGGCAAATTGTGCGGTCGCTTCTTCGGTAAAATCAGCAATGACCTGCTCTTGTTCTGTGAGAAGGGGCGCGATGGTTGTCGCAACAGCCGCCGCTGTTGTCGCCGTCGCTGGCTCTTCTTCTGATGCCTCAACAGAGGCTTCACTCAATACATCATCAATATCAGCCGCGCTCAATTGGAAGGGTTCAGCAACTGCGCCACCTGAAGAAATAGACGTGCCCCAGCCTGGCTGAATAATATCGATCGGAATGGGATTAATCACTGATGTGACTGAAATAGCGCCTGATAGCAGAAAGACATTTGAATCGCCATCATCATCAACACGGCCCGCAACAGTTGTCCCGCGAATAGACGCTGTTGCATTTGGTAATTTTAAGGTCATGGCATCAGGGCTTTTCTTGGAAATCTTACCTGAAATGAACTTAAATGCCCCCTTTTTGACAGAGGCTGTTAGGCTCGCTGCTTCTGTGCCTGATGGATCATAGATAAATTCATCGAACACCAATACCGCGTTAGGCCCGATCGTGAAGACGGTCTGGTCTTTTAATAGAATTTGCAGAGAGGTCTCTGGCCCGGTGGTAATCTCATCATCCAAATAAATCGGATCGCCAATACCAGCAACGCGGCCAATGGACTGCCCATCAGGCGCCACATAGCTAACCTCCACAGGCCCCGAACTTGCCGCAACCACACCAGAGATTGGGCGCTGCAATTGCGCATGTGCGAGCGATGTTGCTGCAAACACAGCCATAATTGCCACAAAGCGCGTTACATAAGAGCGTAGTCTGAGATAGGTCATTATCCCCTCCTGATTAGTAGCGACACCCAAATCGGTGACGCACCATTCAATTAGCGTTACCTAATATATAGGGGAAGCCTATCTCTTTGGCAAAGTGCCAATAACCCTTTTGGGCTATTATCACGCAAATGTGATAGGGCGAGACTTACTCTTTGCGCGTATCCCAATATTCTGTGCCGTAATCATGGAGGATTTCGTCGCCTGCTGCGATATCTGAGGTGGCATAGAAGCGAACAAACCGATTATCATCATCAATTTCCCACGCCGCATTAGATGGCTCACCATGGTTATAGAGCATGCCATGGCCCATCATGACAAGATAGTCTCCCTCTTCCCCAGGAGAGTTGAACAAATAATCATTCAATCGGTTGGCATCTTTAATGTCATCATCATCAATCACCAAATAGGTGCAACGCTCGATTGTTTCCCCTTCGGCAATTGGCACGAGGGCAAAGACACCATGCCCATGAATAGGTGAATCCTTCACAGCAATCTTTTTTGTTAAACTATCCATCGCGAATCAACCTCACCACCAAAGAAAAATGGGTTAAATAATTGATTTTACACACTATTATTAAAATTATGTGAAACCATATCTATCAAAATCCGCTTTTTGTAACTGATCTTGTGCTGTTTCTCCAGAATTTTGACTTATTTTTCCCTATCAACACAGCCAGAAAAAACAGCCAAAAACAGGCTATTATTTCCATTTTGGAAACAGTCTTTTTATCACGTTTCATTTTTGATCATTTTCAGAACAAGGGCAATTCTAATTTGTAATTATATTACAATATCTCACCTTCATTTATTGCAAAATAATAATGAAAAAAAA
>WTJA01000092.1 GCA_011524995.1 Alphaproteobacteria bacterium
ACACATTTATCGCCGATCTTGGAATGTACTGCATAAGCAAAATCAACGGCCGTTGCCCCTGATGGCAAATCAATTAGATCGCCTCGCGGTGTAAAGCAGAAAACACGATCTTTGTACATTTCGAGCTTGGTATGTTCGAGATATTCCTCCGGATTGGCATCTTCAAACAAATCAACAAGATGCTGGACCCAGCCAAAATCTTTATTATCCGTTGTCGCGTGCGCAGACTCTGTCGTGTGATTATCGTTAATGGTTTTGTAGTTCCAATGCGCGGCCACACCTCTTTCAGCTGTATCATGCATTTCAGGCGTGCGTATTTGGATTTCAATCTTTTGATTGAGCGGCCCAATAATCCCGGTATGAATCGATTGATAGCCATTACGTTTTGGCGTTGAAATATAATCTTTGAAACGCCCCATAACGACAGCATAATTCTGATGCAGAATGCCAAGCGCCTGATAGCACGCCTCCACCGATGGTACGATAACGCGGAACGCCATAACATCAGCCAACTGCTCCATAGATAGCTTTTTCTTTTGCATCTTATTCCAAATAGAATAAGGGCTTTTTAATCGGCCGAATACTTGGCACTCGATCTTTTGACGACCGATAATTTGCTCTAATTCTTGGCAAATACGAGGTACCAAATTATCTTTTTCTTCGGATAAAAACTCCAAACGGTTCTTGATAGAAAGTCGTTGGCTCGCATGGAGTACGCCAAAGGCTTTATCTTCTAATTCACGCTGCAGATACGTCACGCCTATGCGCTCTGCCAGTGGGGCATATATATCAAGCGTTTCAGTTGCAATCCGGGCTTTTTTATCTTCTCGCGCAAAGCTCTCAATTGTTTGCATATTGTGCGTTCGGTCTGCCAGTTTGACCAACAACACACGAATATCACGCGACATTGCGACCACTAATTTACGTAAATTTTCGGCTTGTTTTGTATTCTCAGATTGCAATTCAAGGCGCGTTAATTTTGTCACACCATCAACCAGAGACCGCACATTCGCGCCAAAGAGCGCCTCAATATCATCGAGGGTCACATCACAATCTTCAACAGTATCATGAAGAAGTGCTGTGATGATGGTATCAAGGTCCATATGCATCTCAGTGAGGATCACCGCCACTGAGATAGGATGTGTGAAATAGGCTTCGCCAGAGGCGCGAAGCTGACCTTCATGCGCCTTATCACCAAGCTCATAGGCTTTTGTCAGACGCTCAGCATCAACAAAAGGGTCATAAGCTCTAATCCGACCAATGAGGTCTTCGAGTGCATTTTGCATGATTGTCCTATGTAACTTGTAAGGGCTAACAACTATAAAATAGCTATCTTTACCCTACATGGAAATAGGCTTAATTGTCGTCTTCTAATGTAACGACGTCCACATCTTCAAAGCCAGTGGTTTCAGTCGCTGGGGCATCGTCAAATGACCCCACCTGCATACCAGCATCGATGAAGGCTTCATCTGAACCAGCATTGACCATCTCATCAAGGTCAAGGCGGGCTGTTTCGCCGGCTTCGTCTTCGATGAGGCGTTCTTCGTTTTTGTTCAAACGCTGCATGTTCTTTACGATGTTGTCGCGAAGGGTCTCAGGCTCAACAGTCTCAGCTGCGATTTCACGAAGCGCCACAACTGGATTTTTATCGTTGTCACGGTCAATCGTAAGCAGTTCGCCCTTTTGGATTGAGCGTGCACGCTGCGCTGCAGCCAGAACCAAATCAAAACGATTAGAAATCTTTTCAATACAATCTTCGACGGTAACACGTGCCATGACACACTCCTAGATAAGAGGCAAAATCACTAAATATGTGAGGTAAGACAACATCAAACGTTAATCAAGACGCGACAATATAGAAAAAATGACAAAATTTCAAGTTTTTTCTACTAGGCCCTTCCCTCACTGCTTTTCTTGCGAATCTGCTGGCCCTCAGGCATTTCAGCAATCAATTCTGCAATCGGCTTTTGAAGAGTGGGATGGACCCAGTCTGCGGCCACATCTTGCAGAGGTAACAGCACAAAGGCGCGCTGATGCATACGAGGATGCGGGCATTGCAGGGTGCTGTCATCTGAGACAACCCCCTCATAATCAATCAAATCCAAATCAAGAATGCGAGCCTCATTACGAATTTTGCGCACGCGCCCAAAATCACTCTCTATCTCGTGCAAAGACGACAACAGCTCGGCTGCAGAAAGCGTTGTAGAGACACGCAACACACCATTTAGAAACCATGGCTGGTCCGAGATTGGCACAGGGGCTGTTTCATACCAAGATGATTGCGCCTCCACCCTCACATCACGCTGTTGCAATTCAGAAATCGCATCAGTCATCACCTCTTCAAGAGACGCATAACCTTCGGGAAGTATATTGCCTCCGATGGCAATGAATGCTGTGTGTGACATTTGACCACTCAAAAAGATGCGTGATGACTAGAGGGGACTAGACATCCTGATTAGATTGCCGTTACCCTACACTATGTCGCCCCAACTTATTAGACAAAAAATGATTAACAAAAATAAATTTTCAGAGGCTTATTATGCAGTTCCCGCAACGTATTGCTTTATTCATTGATGGTTCAAATTTCTTTGCCACGACCAAACTCCTTGATCTCGAAATTGACTATTTGAAGTTACTTCAAGAATTTCAAGATAAGGGTGATTTGGTGCGCGCCTATTATTACACCGCTCTTCCTGATGCGAATGAGCCCTCACCCATTCGTAAGCTTATCGATTTTATGGATTATAATGGCTATCAGGTGGTCTCAAAACAGACACGCGAATTTATGGACCCGGCGACAGGCAAGAAACGCATCAAGGGCAATATGGATATGGAACTGGCACTTGATATGTTAAAGCTTGCCCCGCATATTGACCATGCGTTCCTCTTTTCTGGTGATGGCGATTTTTGCCGCCTCCTCCAAGAAGTACAAGATTTAGGGGTCAAAGTGACCGTTGTTTCATCGATGAAGACACACCCCATCATGCTAGCAGATGCGCTGCGCCGCAAAGCAGACCATTTCATTGAACTAGAGGGTTTGGGTAAAATCATTGGCAGACAGCAACATGCTTGATCAGGTGGCACCAAAAGACTGTCAGAAATGCTCGCGCCTTTATGAGTTCATCCAAAGCCATAAAGAGGCCCATCCTGATTGGCATAACGGGTCTGTGCCCTCCTTTGGTGATGTTAACGCCCCCATTCTTATCGTGGGATTAGCGCCAGGCTTGCGTGGTGCCAATGCGACAGGCCGCCCTTTTACGGGCGATTTTGCTGGCAACACCCTTTATGAGGCATTGCAAAAACATGGCTTTGCCTCTGGCACTTATCAAAAAAAGATAGAAGACGGGCTCACCTTGCATAATGTGCGCATTACCAACGCTGTCAAATGTGTGCCGCCGCAAAACAAACCTACAGGGGCCGAGGTAAATACCTGCCGCGATGCCTACCTTATTCCTGAGATCAAACGCATGACACATCTGCGTGCTATTTTGGCATTGGGTCGCATTGCGCATCAGGCTTTGATTAAAACCTATGGCAAAAGACAGGCTGATTATGCATTTGGCCATGGGGCGGAACATCAGCTAGATGATAATCTGATGCTGGTCGATAGCTATCATTGCTCGCGCTATAATGTGCAAACCAATCGCCTTACGACTGATATGTTTGATGCTATCATTGCGCGTTTGAAAGAAATCGCTGCCTAAGAAGACCGCAAAAGGCGCTGTTTCTGACGTCCCCAGTCACGTTCTTTGGCAACCTCGCGCTTATCATGTTTCTTGCGGCCTTTGGCGAGACCCAATTGTAATTTCGCAATGCCTTTATCATTAAAATATAAGGTCATCGGCACGAGGGTCATCCCTTCACGTCGGATAAGGCCAAGCAGTTTGTTCTTTTCCTTTGCAGAGACGAGCAAGCGACGCACACGTTTGGGCGCATGATTATCGCGCGCTTGGGTATATTCTGGAATATTTGCGTTAATGAGCGCCAGTTGCCCAGCCTCTTCGCCAGCATAGCTCTCAACAATGGACGTGCCGCGACCAGCCCGCAACGATTTTACTTCGCTACCGGTTAGCACAAGACCTGCTTCGATTGTTTCTACAATTTCATAGTCAAAGCGCGCACGCCGATTTTCAGCAATGCGCCCTGTGACAGTTTTTTTGTCAGCCACTTATGGCTCCCTTGTCCTTAGAGCAACCCAGCAAATTGCAAGGCATCTCTGACGATGGCTTTTGACTCATCTGCAATTTCAACGATTGGCAGGCGCGCCTCTGCGCTGCAAATACCAAGCAACTCAGCGGCATATTTCACAGGCCCCGGGCTTGCTTCACAGAACAAGCCATCATGAAGCGGCATTAACAACCGGTTAATACGCATGGCTTCTGCTACGTCACCTCTCGCAAAAGCGTCATGCATTTGCGCACATAAGCCAGGGGCGATATTTGCCACCACAGAAATACAGCCATGCCCGCCACCTGCGAGATAGGGCAAGGTTGTGCCATCATCACCTGAGAGCTGAGCAAAATCTTCGCCAATCCCATTGAGCAGTCTTGTCGGACGCGCCGCATCACCAATGGCGTCTTTCACACCTGCCACAGATGGCAATTTGGCCAATGCCGCCATTGTATCATCATTCACACGAACAATAGAGCGACCTGGAATATCATAGATAATCACAGGGATAGAGACCGCCTCTGCTACGGCTGAGAAATGGGCATATAGGCCGGCTTGTGTTGGTTTATTATAATAGGGGGATACAGATAGCACACCATCAGCGCCCACTTCCTCAGCATGCTTTGACAAGCGCACGGCCTCAGCTGTGCTATTGGACCCTGCACCGGCGATGACAGGGACGCGGCCATCAGCGACTTTCACACAGAGTTCAATCACCCGGTCATGCTCTTCATGGCTCAAAGTTGGTGACTCGCCCGTTGTCCCAACTGGCACGAGACCATGAATGCCTTGCTCAATTTGCCATTCCACAAGTTTAACGAATGCATCTTCATCCACGGCGCCATTTTTAAAGGGCGTGATAAGGGCTGTAAAAGCGCCAGAAAATGCAACTTGTGGGTAAAGCGCGCTCATGATGATATCCTCACTATTGAATTGACCGTCATAAAATAGTTAACCATGCTATACATTACAAGCAGAGACTTGCCTTTGCCGTCGGCTTTCCCTTCACTTTTAATAATTTCGAGGACGAACGAATGGTACCTTTTTCAGATATTGATCAAGCCTATCAGCGTATTCAGCACCTGATTGTAAAAACGCCACTGTTAACCTCAGACAGATTAAATGATAAGCTTGGATTTCGCCTGTTTATTAAAGCAGAGCCTTTGCAGCGCACGGGCGCCTTTAAGTTTCGCGGCGCATGCAATGCCATTTTATCACTAGAAGACGCAGACCAGCCTGTGATTGCCTTCTCTAGCGGAAACCATGCGCAGGCCGTTGCCTTTGTGGCACGGCTCACCGGCCGCAAAGCTACCATCATTATGCCGCAGGACGCCCCTGAGGCTAAGATTGCAGCCACAAGAGACTATGGCGCAGATGTAGTGCTATATGACCGTTATACTGAAAGCCGAGAGGCGATTGGGAAAGAGATTGCGGAACAGCAGAATGGCGCGCTTATCAAGCCTTATGATCATGAGGCTGTCATTGCGGGCCAAGGCACCATTGGCATCGAACTCACAGACCAAATCAAAGCACAAGGCCTCTCCCCTCAGGCGGTATTTTGCTGTACTGGCGGCGGCGGCCTTATCTCTGGCCTTGCGATATCACTGCATCATTCACACCCAGAACTGGCCATTTATGCGGCAGAACCTCATAATTTTGATGATGTGCGCCGCTCGTTAGAGGCTGGTACGATAATCTCAAACGACCCAGAGGCGCGCTCGCTTTGTGATGCGATTGTCACGCCCTGCCCTGGCACTATCACCTTTCCGATTATGAAAGCCCATTTGGCAGGCGGTGTCGCTGTGACCGATGAAGAGGCGTTACAGGCCATGCAAACCTGTTGGCGTTACTTGAAGCTTGTGGTGGAACCAGGGGGCGCGGTTGCTGTTGCCGCAGCACTCCAACAGGCTAAGGAAACCCCGTCACACCTCGCAGGACAAGACGTGATTGCTGTCGCGACAGGCGGCAATGTTGATGATGTTATATATCAAAACGCCCTCACAATGGAGGGCGCTTTTTAAGATGTGTGCTAGCTGCGCATGCGGCTAAAATTGGCGTCAAATAATGGCTGCGCTTGTAGTTTTGCCTCAAGAGGCTCAGCTAACAATTCAATAGACCAGCCCTCGCTTTCATCAGCGATGTCTGCCTTCACATAGCCCTGTGCCATTGATACATCTGAGCCATGTGCATAGCCGCCAGAGGTGACCCACCCGACAACTTCACCATTATAGCTAATGGGCTCATCACCAATCACATCAGCATCTTTGGCTGCGACTGTAAAGGAGCGTAGCTTATACTCTTCTTGGCCGATGGCTGCTTTTGCTGCGGCCTTGCCAATAAAGTCAGCTTCTTTGTCATACGCCACAAAGCGGTCAAGGCCACATTCTGACGGCGTGTAAATCGGTCTAAATTCACGTCCCCAGCTGCCATAGTTCTTTTCAAGGCGCAACGCATTCAGCGCGCGTCCCCCAAAGAGGCCAATCTCATGGGCCGCCCCTGCGTCCAACAGCATGTTAAAGAGCGTGATTTGATATTCAGGGCGTACCCAAATCTCATAACCAAGATCACCTGTGTAGCTGACACGGCCAACAATCGCTGGCACCATGCCAAGATGCATCTCTTTCACTGCCATAAATTTAAAGGCATCGTGGGAGACATCTTCATCAGTGATAGCGCTGAGAACTTGGCGTGCATTCGGGCCCGCAATCGTTAGGCCTGTAAGAGACAAGCCAAGTGATTCCACCTCAACATCTTCATATTCACTGATTTGGCTCTCAAACCACCGCATATGATATTCTTCAGCAATCCCTGAGCCAACGATGAAATATTCATCTTCGTCAAGACAGGCGAGCGAGAAGTCACCAATCACGCGGCCGTCTTCTTTCAACATAGGCGCCAATGTCATTCGATTTTGAGCTGGCAGCTTACAGGCCAAGACACGGTCAAGATAAGAGGCAGCATCTGGGCCAGAGACGCGATATTTCGCGAAATTGGAGATCTCCGATAGGCCAACAGATTGACGAACAGAGGCCACTTCTTTTGCCACATAGTCAAAGTCAGTGGACCGATACCAGCTGAATTGATCGCTCACACCCTCTGGAGCGAACCATAACGCTGTTTCTAGGCCATAAGATGCCCCAAATTGTGCCCCCCGTGATTTCAACTCATGATAAATCGGTGTTGTTAAAAGCGGTCTTGCAGCTTCTAATTCTTCATTCGGGAACCGAATAGAGAAACGACGTGAATAATTCTCACGCACACGCGCATTTGTGTAGGCTGGTGTTGTGTAATCGCCAAAACGTGCGACATCCATCGCCCACACATCAAAGCCAGGATCGCCATTTACAATCCAGTTAGCCAATGACAAGCCGACCCCGCCTCCTTGCGAGAAACCAGCCATCACAGCACAAGCTGACCAATAATTTGTGAGGCCGCGTACCGGTCCAACAAGCGGGTTCCCATCTGGCGCAAAGGTGAATGGCCCATTGATGATACGGCGGATCCCTGCATTTTCAAAGGCAGGGAAATGCTGGAAGCCCACTTCAAGAGATGGGGCAATTCGGTCAATATCCGGCTCTAATAGCTCATGACCAAAATCCCAAGGTGTTGTGGTTTCTGACCATGGCACACAGGCCTTCTCATAGGTCCCCATCAACATGCCACCGCGTTCCTGACGAAGATATAACTCCCCATCAAAATCAACCGCATGAAGCATTTCTTTGCCTGTTTTGGCGTTAAAATCCGCCACTTCCGGCATATCTTCGGTCAACAGATACATATGTTCCATCGCCAAGACAGGAAGCTCTAGCCCCACCATACGACCACATTCACGTGCCCATAGACCAGCAGCATTTACCACATGTTCGGCTTTGATTGTGCCCTTGTCTGTGTAGACCAACCATGTGCCATCAGGCTCTTGTGTGAGGTCTTCAACCTTCGTGTGAATTTCAATTGTGGCGCCATTTTTGCGTGCAGCTTTGGCATAGGCATGGGTCACGCCATAGGGATCACAATGCCCTTCAATCGGGTCATATAACGCCCCTTCAAATTGTGAGGCATCAATCAAAGGCATTAAATTAGCGGCTTCTTCTGGTGTGATAATTTCCAGCTCATCCATGCCAAGATATTTCCCCTTAGCATACACCCCTTTCAGCCAATCAAAGCGCTCTTTAGTAGCCGCTAACATGATACCACCAGTCATATGAAGACCGATATCTTGCCCTGAGGCTTCTTCGATTTCTTTATATAATTCAATGGTATATTGCTGAAGCTTCGCCACATTTGGGTCACCATTAATGGTGTGCATCCCGCCAGCCGCATGCCAGGTCGAGCCAGATGTGAGCTCTGAGCGTTCCACGAGCATCACATCTTGCCAGCCTAATTTCGTCAGGTGATAGAGAACCGAGGCACCGACAACGCCGCCACCAATTACAACGACTCTTGCTTGATCTTTCATGATAATTTTCCTTTTTAAAAATCAGTCGGCGCGCCGCCTTCTGCCACACGCTTGGCGACGAAGGCTTGTAATTCTTCATCAATGGCAGAGTCTAAGGCCGGAGCTTCAAATTCGTTCAATATCTGTTTGAAATGGGCGTTGGCTCTATCATGTGTCCAGACAGCGCCGGCTTCTTCCCAACTTTCAAAGTTACGCCAATCAGAGAGGAGCGGCGAATAAAAGGCATCCTTATAGCGGCTTTGTGTATGGTCAGCGCCGAAGAAATGGCCATGCGGCCCCACCTCTTCCATTGCGGCAAATCCCAAATCATCTTCGGTGAAGGGGATGTCCTTTTGTGCATAGATAATTTGCTGGAGCATCTCACAATCAATAACGAATTTTTCCATAGAGGCTGACAAGCCCCCTTCCAACCAGCCGGCTGCATGGTAAATCACATTGGCGCCACCCGAAGTTGCGCCTTGTAATGAGAAGGCTGATTCCCAAATAGCCTGGGCATCAGGTGCATTTGTCGCGTTCGCGTTTGATCCGCGCCACGGCAATTTATAGAAACGTGCCATTTGACCGGACATTTGCATAGCACGTACATATTCAGGTGTTCCGAAAGCTGGCGCGCCAGATTTCATATCAACATTTGATGTAAACGCCCCATACACAACAGGTGCCCCCGCCCGGACCGCCTGCAGTAACGCAATACAGGCCAGACCTTCAGCATTTTGCTGCGTGATAGCCCCTGCCAATGTGACAGGCGCCATGGCCCCAGCTAGTGTGAAGGGTGAAATGACAACAGCCTGCCCTCTTTTGGCGGCACGCATTGCCCCATCAAGCATTGGCCAATCATGTTTGAGAGGTGATGATGAATTAATGTTAGTAAACATGTGAACTTGCGATTCAAACTCATCATCAGTGAGGCCTGACCCGATACGCACCATCTCCATCGCATCTTCAATACGCTCTGCCCCAAGCGAGTAGGCATGCACAACCTTATCGGTTAGGGTTAGTTTGTCATAAATACAATGCAAATGGCGCACAGAGGCATGGATATCTAGCGGCTCTACGGGATAGCCAGAAATGAAATGAATGCAATTATAGGCTTGTGATAATTTTAAAAGATCCTGATAGGCTTTGCGATCCCCAACACGCCGGCCATTATCTAAATCCATCACATTTGGCGCTGAGGCGACCTGACCAAAGGTAAAGTCACGTCCCCCCCATGCAATTTGTTTTTCTTTATTGCGTGGTGTCAGTGTAAACTGCGCAGGTGCTTTTTGAAGCTGTGCTTCAATATAAGCTCTATCGAATTTCACATTTTGCGTTGTAAAGTCAACGTCACACCCCTCTTGTTGAAGGATTTTTAAGGCCTCTTCATTGAGGAATAAAATGCCAATTTCTTCCAACACGCGAAGAGACATCTCATGGATAGCCTCCACCTGGTCCGCTGATAGTGGTTCAATGGGATTATCGGCATAGCGCGGCTGTTGCCAGCCAAGCTGGTCATCTAGTAGCTTTTTCGCTGATTTTTGACCCGATTTCCGGCGTCTTGCAGGGCGTTTTTGCTCACCATCAACCATGCAGAAGTCTCCTTTTTCTACCTCACAAGCTACAAGTATTTACATGCCCATTTATCTTAAATAAGACAAGAGCTAGCCTTGAAGCGTCTGGCTAAAACAGGCATGTTAGTTAAAATTTATTTTCCTAGAGGGACCCCTTTCATGGCGCCTGTGTCTCATATCTCTTTTCACATGATCCAACATGGGCTCGTTGATTGCGAAACTGGCATGATCCCCCCCTATGACGCGCTGTTAAAAGAAGATCAAGATGCGCTAGTGGCCTTAGCGCCTCATTTACCAGAGGGCGCTGATTGGCACATAAGCCCGCTGACAAGAGCAGAGGATACGGCCGAGCGACTTTCCAAACTGATATCAGCAAAATCAGTTACCTCAGAGCCTCTGCTTGAAGAACAAGATTTTGGAGACTGGCATAATAAGAAAGAGGCTGATGTCTTTGATGACATCACGCAGCATTATAAGCAGTCTCATCCCATCTCTTTTTTGACAGCTGACCAAAGACCGCCTGGCGGCACATCTTTTCAGGATATTTATCTTCAGGTGGGGTTGTTTCTGGATGCGATCATTGCCAACGCCCCCCATGCACCACAACTCATTATTTCGCATGCGGGAACGATCAAAGCGCTTTTGGGTCATATGATGCGATTAAATGCAGACCAATCGCTGATGATTGCAATTGACCATGCTAGCCTGACCCAAGCTGACTATATCAGCCATAATAATATGCCAGAGACTGTTTCACCCTGGCATATTAAACGTGTCAATTTTACAGCGTCTTAAAAAAACGTGTTAGTTTAAAGGATTGGTGTGGCGTGTACCACGCGGGTCGACCCATCCAATCGTGTTGTCATCACGGCGATAGACCATATTGAGGCCCTTATGCGCGCTATTGCGGAACATAAGACTTGGTTGGTCAGATAATTCTAATTTCATGACCGCTTGATCCACGCTTAACATCTCAATTTCATAAGATAATTCTGCGATAACTGGCAAACCACCTTCATCTGTGTCTTCCGCATCCAAGGCATCATTATCATTATCACTATGATCAGCTGTTGGATAAACGGCTAATGAGGCCGCAATCACATCATCATCTTCAATTTGAGAGCGATGATTTTTTAGGCGCCTTTTATGACGGCGCAATCGCTTTTCTGCATGCTCTATCGCTGCATCAAGTGCCGCGTGGGCATCCCGGGCATGGCCTGTTGCTTCTAATTCCATTCGACGTGTTAAATTCACGCGCGTCCGAACCGTAAAGCCTTCTTCTGCTTTTTCCAAAGTCACATGGCCACTAATGGCGTTGTGAAAATATTTATCCACAACTTGGCTAAGCGACGATGAGGCATGGTCCTGAAAGGCCATACCCGTATCCATATTTTTACCGGAAACATTGATTTTCATAGAGCACCTCCTGTTTTGTGAAAACAGGCCGTATGCTGCCCTATACAATCAACGATGTTGAAGTGCGGCGCAGCATACTACGCCTTCTTCTCTGTTAGAATTTCAGCATGACAAATAAAAAGCACTCTGACAATACCCTATTATGGTTATCTCGCACCCACCCCTTACCCTTGAGGTAATACTTCTTGGCGAAAGCCAATGGATAGGCGGCCTTTTGTGACCCTATCAACGCCATGCAATAAGCGATTTTCAGGCGCCATGCCTTGAAAGCCAGGAGCCTTTATCATCACCAAGCGCCCAGGCACATCATTTATGGCGACACGATGTGTGCCGTCTCTATCTTGTGTCTTAAACAGACGAGATTGCCCAGCAAGCGTAATGATCAGCACGATATTTTTATATCGCAACCCATCTTTATGAATACCAATCCCCTCTGATCCTGCTGGATATTTTTGGATAGCAAAATCATTTAAGGTAATGGTGCGGTCAAACATGCGGCCTGCTTCAGGCCAACAATTAAGCCCCTCTTCGAGAAGTGTGGCGCATTTATCAAAAACATCTTTGCGTGGCGCAGGAAAACAAACTTCCATATCTTGAATAACGCCATTGCCAACAATTTTGGTCGCCTGGCGAAATTCCACGAATTTTGTTGCGTCAATGAGCGCCTTTACTTCTTCATTTGTAAAAAATGCCACAGAGGTTGCTTGTACCTCTGGTTTTGATAGGCGTGCCAAGCCGCGATGTAATGAAGCCTCACGTGTCTTATCCAGACAGAATAAATCAGTGACTGACATAAACCACTCCTGATTTGCATTTGGCACAAACAAGATTGGATTTACGGCGATGCCTAGGCACTGAAAAACAGCCAGACGGACAGGTCATCATCCATTTTGGTTCAGCAAATTCAAGCGTATGACATCTCGTTGCACTGCACCCCATTTTACGCGCTTGTTGTCGCCAGACAGCGTCGTGACCATGATGTGGCCCCACAAGGGCGTGAGCAATCTCATGAAGCAACGTATCCTTAATATGCGCCTCATCAGCATAGCGGACATAATGGCGTGATAGGGAAATCGTTTTATTGCGATAATCACACAAACCCGCGCGTCGCCGCGCATGATCGAGCCGCAATCGCCATCCTACTAACCCATATTCTGCAAATAACTCTGCCCCTAAATCTAAGGCGAAGGCAAATGGGCGTGCAGATGGTGATGAGGCATCAGCCATATTAGATCGCCATTTGAACCTGAAACTGCCGAGAAATATCAATGATATAATCTGTCAGCGATTCCGCGAAACTGCGTGGCATATAGATATCAAAGACACCCTCTTTGGCATGAATATGAACCGGCACATGGTGAATGCCTGTTGCGTGGAATTGGCGAGACTTATCCCTGAAATCAACAGCACATAGCCGCGCCATAACATCAGAGGCGCGTGGCCCCGAGAGCCGCAAAATCGCTCTTGCAGAAGAGAGATCAAGCGGATAGTAGGATGCCTCAAAATCTGATGTCTTAGACGCTGAGATAACCCAGATTTTTTCAGCCTCAACTCGTGCGATAAGCCCATCACCAGACAGCTCAGCACAGCTAAGCTGAGGTAAGCCAGACCATCCACAAGATTTCAAATAGTTCTCAAAATTTGAGAACTCATCAATGAAACAAGATAGCTGTGTGATTGTTTGATGCCTGACTTCGGAAAGCACAACATCAGCGCTGCCCTTGGCTTCGGGCAAAGCGGCGCGCGCAAATGACGATTCAAGACCCGTTTTATAATTATCCATGCATCCGCTCCCCTTTAGGGTCAAACATATGAGGGCTTACAATTTCAACAGTGGTTGATTGGCCACGTACTGGATCTGAGGCAATAGCGACATTCCCTTCCCACGCTGATACCCCACCTTCTATAAAGCCAAGTCCAATCCAATGACCTAAGGCAGGTGAATGAGTGACCGCTGACACCCAGCCAACACCAAAGCCTTCTTCTGCGCCATCTGCGCATAAAATAGCGCCGGCGTTAAATTGCTGAGATTTATCTTTTGGGAAAATACCAACCAGCTGCTGTCGGCTCTCAAGTTCCTGCAAATAGGGTCTCTGACGCAATACAGACCCGATATATGGCTTTTTGGTTGATGCCATTTTAGCAAAGCCAGCATCTTCCAATGTAACACGTCCTTCTAATTCGGCACCCGTCACATGGCCTTTTTCAATCCGCAATGCCCCAAGCGCTTCCATACCATAGCAAACACCATCAAATTCAGGCAGGAGGTCCACTAAAAGCTGCCAGAGCATATTGCCATAATGCGCCTCGATATAAACCTCATAGGCACGCTCACCAGAAAATGAGATGCGCGCCGCACGAAGAGCCACCTCTACCCCATCCACGGTCAT
Source organism: Alphaproteobacteria bacterium (assembly GCA_011524995.1). Classification (GTDB taxonomy): domain Bacteria; phylum Pseudomonadota; class Alphaproteobacteria; order Puniceispirillales; family Puniceispirillaceae; genus UBA685. The sequence goes on from WTJA01000092.1 coordinate 13,983, forward strand.
TGTCGCTGATTTCACATCCATAAAGGCAAAAGCATCATTAGAGAAATCAAATTCAGGAAGGGCTTTTTGCAACAAAGCGCGGGCTGATGGGCCGGCAACAGCAACCGCTGCCCATTGATCAGTCACGGATGTGATATGAACCTTCAGCTCTGGCCATCTGGTTTGACGAACCTCCTCCATGAAGCGCATTACTTCGCCAGCTTGCGCTGTTGTGGTGGTCATGAAGAAATCATCCTCAGCCATGCGCCATGTGGTGCCATCATCCATGACAATGCCATCATCACGCAACATAATGCCGTAACGCGCGCGACCAACAGGCAATTTCGCAAAGCCGTTAATGTAGAGACGGTTGATATATTCAGCCGCATCAGGGCCTTGCACAGCGATCTTCCCTAATGTTGATACATCAACCATGCCAACAGTCTGACGCGTACGCGCTGTCTCACGAATATAGGCTTCGTTGATACCCTCACCTTTTTGCGGATAATACCATGCGCGATGCCATAGACCCGCATCCGTCATTGGCGCGCCCGCGGCAAGGTGATTATCATGCATCGGTGTACGTCTCACAGGTTGCCAGTGATGGCCCGTAGACCGGCCAGCCAATGCCCCAATCGAAACAGGGGTAAATGGCGGTCTGAACGTCGTAATCCCAACCTCAGGAATAGTGATTTTGCGAGCTTCTGCCATCACAGCGATGCCTAGCACATTCCCGTTGCGCCCCTGGTCTGTTGCCATCCCAAGTGTGGTGTAGCGTTTCATATGTTCAACTGAAACAAACCCTTCTTCTTTGGCTTGGCGGATATCAGAGGTCGTCACATCATGTTGCGGATCAATAAAGGCTTTTCCCTTAACCGTCTGTGATTTGATCTCAAACAATGCCTCAAAAGATGACCCGTATCCGCGACTTACCTGTTTGCGTGACTTTGGCAGCTGCACGGCATGCTTGGCACAGGCGACAGCAGACGCGAGCGCCATCTCAAGATCGAAATACCCATCTGCCGCCCCACAAAGACTAATCGCCTCTTGGCTTTCTGAGGACAAAAAGGCTGCGATATCATCATCCCAATAGGGCTTTACCCCGCGATGTGATATCAGTTGAATATTCGGTGTAAACCCACCAGACACACCAAGGATATCGCAGGCGATGACCTTGCCAGTCGCGGTGACAACATCACCCTCTTTTGTGCCATATTCAACGCCAACAACACCGGCGCGGCCGATGACTTTTACAGGAACAGTGTGTGGCATCACGACAATGTTATGATTATCACATTTTGCCAAAAGCTGTGCGTTAACATCACCACGTGCCTCAAAAATCGTCACATGCAAACCAGCCTCAGCTGCGGCAAAGGCATTCTCATAGATACCATCATGGGCACCAGCAAAGACGATTCGACTGCCAGGGGCGACCCCAAACCGGTTAATATAAGTCTGAATAGCAGAGGCTAACATAACGCCAGGCCGGTCATTATCAACAAAGGCTAAGCTACGTTCCGTCGCACCTGTCGCCAGAATAATATGGTTCGCATGAACGATGTGAAACACTTCGCGCGGCGTATGATCGGGCTTTTCTGCTAGATGATCTGTTGTGCGCTCCAACAAGCCAGCGACACACCCATCATATAAACCAAAAGCAGTTGTCCGGGTGCGTAACTGACCGCCTGCGGCAAAGAAGCGATTTAACTGTGATTTCACCCATTGGTCTTTTTCATCATCATCACAGGATAGATACCAGCCCCCTACTTCAAAATCTTGCTCTACCAACCAGACAGATTTGCCGGCCTCTGCTGCTTCAACAGCTGCGGTTAAGCCCGCAGGACCTGCCCCCACCACAAGCACATCACAAAACCCGTTTGCGATATCATAGCAATCAGGGTCTGCCTCGCGAGACGCGCGCCCCATGCCAGCTGCTTTACGGATGAAATGCTCACATAACATCCAAAATTTGGTATTGGCAAACGGACCCATAAAGGTTTTGTAGTAAAACCCAGCTGTCAAAAATGGCTTGAATAAACCATTCACAGCCCCCACATCAAACCGCACTGACGGAAAAGCATTTTGCCCCGTTAACGCCAACCCATCGTGAATTTCGACGAGCGGCCCTTTCACATTAGCAACACGGTCAGCGCCATGCCCCATTTGGAACAAAGCACCGCCCTCTTCTGCGCCAGCAGACATGACGCCGCGCGGCCGATGATATTTAAATCCACGACCGAAAATGCGCTCGCCTGACGCCAACAGGGCTGAGGTGGCAACATCCCCTTCAAACCCTTCGATTTTTTGGCCGTCAAATGTAAAAGTCACAGGAGATGAGCGGTTTATGCGCCCTTTTTGTGATAAGCGATAGCCTGTCATTTGCTGCCACCTCTTGTTTGCGAAGCCATATGAGCGCGATACTGAGGATGGGCTGGTTCAACCGACGTGATTTCGTGGGTCACAGTGTCACGATTGACCACGAGATACATCTTGCATCCTTGCACATGATACCAATGTTCGGTATGCGCACCGCGGGGATTAGCCCGTTCAAACACAGCCTTATACCAGGCGTCTTGGTCCGTATTATCGAGTGACGGAAACGTAACCGTGGCATCACCCTCATAGCTAAATTCATCATGGTCTCTGGTGCCACAAAAGGGACAATGAATGCGTAACATAACAATCGCTCCTTAATGTCGATTAGGCCAAGGGCCATGACCAGATTCATCAATATGGCGCCCATATTTGAATCTATCTAGCGTCAACAATTTATTAATTTCATGCGGCTCGTCTTCGGCAATCGTATGCGCAAAACACCAGCCAGACCCTGGCGTGGCTTTAAAACCGCCATAACACCAACCAGCATTCAAATAGAGGCCGGGAATATCTGTCTTACAAATGAAGGGCGAACCATCCATCGACATATCCATAATGCCGGCCCATTGACGCAGTAATTTAATCCGCCCTAAAGCAGGCATCACATTCATCGCACAAGAAGCCACATCGGTGTAAATAGGCAAATTACCCTTTTGGGCATAGGAATTATAGGCATCAATATTCCCGCCAAAGACCATACCGCCCTTATCTGATTGGCTGATATAGAAATGTCCATGACCGGCCCCGTAAACCACCACCGTATCTAAGAAAGGCTTTAGAGGCTCAGAGACAAAGGCTTGTAATTTATGGCTCTCAATTGGCAAATTCCCAAGACCGGCCTTATGGGCAAGAACAGAGGTGTTACCCGCAACTGCCATCCCTACTTTAGACGCCTTAATTTCCCCTAAATTTGTTTCAACGCCAGCAATTCGGCCAGCTTTGGTCGTGAAGCCTGTGACTTCACAATTTTGGATAATATCCACACCAAGCTGACTGGCCGCGCGCGCGAACCCCCAATTAACCGCATCATGACGCGCTGTGCCAGCACGCTTCTGCAAAAAGCCCCCCATGATCGTGAG
>WTJA01000107.1 GCA_011524995.1 Alphaproteobacteria bacterium
AGTCTCTTACCCTCTAGTAGAATTCTGACCCATGTTTTCATAAATCTATAAAAAAAATCATGTAAAACAGATATAGAAAAATATTTCACATGCCCTTCTTGACTCATAAAATTAATGTTATTATCGTATAGGTTGCATGGAGAAATCTGTGCATGCGAAATCAAAGCATATCGGGAATGTAGAGAACGATAAGTGGGGTACCAGATGATGCGTTAGTATCGGACGGTATAGTAGCTGCATTTTTGATAGTCTTTGTGGCAACAGGTGATACGTATATCGTATGTCCTATCTCCTTGTTGAGTCCTGTTACAGGACGCAATGTTGCCAGAATTTGAAGGATACTATCTTGCGAGTGACTGAACCGTCATGATGTATCATGCGGCGGTCAAGTGCCCTTCAAATTTGGTGATGTCGTGCCCTTGGATGCAACATCCATGACATCTGGAGTTCTTGCTTATATCTAGATGTTGCGAGATGTGCTCTGTCAGAGTCGTCTGCTGAGGCAGGCCTGTGATGAGATGATAACCCCTTAAACCCGGGTTGATTGTCACGCTTTGAGAGCGCCGAGGAGAAGCCTCATAACTGTTATGACCAATTTGGCAATAACAATTAGAGAGGTAGGAAATGGCTTTGCTTTAATTCCTGCAAAGCGACCTTGGTTGACATGGATGTGAAATCAATTTGGCCTATCAGCCTTTGTTGAAACGCATCATATGCCTCAATGGTTGGGCAGATGACCTTTAATTGGTAGTCAGCTCCTTCACCGGTTAGGCGGTGCGCTTCTACAATTTCCGGCATTTTGTCGATGATTGTTGCGAAGCGTGCCACCCAATCGGGGGCATGACGTCCCACGGTAATAGATAAAAAGACCGTGATAGGCAGGCCCAATGCTACGCGATTTAATTTGATGATTTTCCCTTGAATAATATCAGCCTCTTCTAGTCGTCTCAGACGATTCCAGCAGGCTGTCTTCGATAAATTGACTCGCTTTGCGAGTTCAGCCAAAGGAAGGTCAGCTGCCTCTTGAAGCTGACGGATGAGAGCCAGATCAGTGATGTCCATTCCCTTTTTATCCTTTAAATCAGAATAATTTCCCTTCTGCATATCTTATATCAAAAAATTTAAGAAAAAAGTTCTATTTTGCCTTGTGCACTTCAAAACAGACCTATAGCCCATACGCTCCCACTTTCTTTGCAACATTTAAGTGAAAAGGATACTTCAGTCATGACACAGACATCACCGGCCAGAGCCCTCCATAGTGAAACCCTCGCATTACATGGGGGGTCCTATCGTGCGGATAACGCGACTAATGCGGTCGCCGTTCCAATTTATCAAACAACCAGCTATCAGTTTGATAGCACCGAACATGCGGGCAAGTTATTTGCCTTGCAAGAATTGGGGAATATTTACACACGTATTATGAACCCCACCACACAGGTGTTAGAAGAGCGCCTGGCCGCCATTGAAGGTGGTGCTGCCGCTTTGGCTGTGGCGTCAGGCTCATCAGCTGTGGCATTGGCCATCCAAAATGTGGCAGAAGCAGGGGATAATATTGTCGCCTCGCCGCATCTCTATGGTGGCACCTATAATCTCTTTACGCATACTTTGCCTAAGATGGGGATTGAAGTGCGGTTTGCCGACCCCACCGATCCGCAAAGCTTTCTGGCTTTGAGTGATGATCGAACCCGCGCCTTTTTTGGTGAAAGTCTTCCTAACCCGCAATTGGTACCCTTTCCTATTGCAGAGGTGGCCGCGCTTGGTATTACCCGCGGCATTCCGCTGATTATTGATAATACGGCCGCACCTCTGACCTGCCGTCCTTTTGATCACGGGGCCGCCATCATCGTGCATTCTTTAACCAAATATATTGGCGGTCATGGCACATCTATCGGCGGTATCATCATTGATTCAGGGAATTTTGATTGGACGGCTTTACCAGACCAGCAGCCGCTCTTTAACACACCAGATGACAGCTATCATGGTGCGGTTTGGGGCCAGCTTGTTCCTGAAGCGCTAGGGGCACCGATTGCCTATGCTATTCGGGCACGCGTTGTGTTATTGCGCGATTTGGGCGCTGCCCTGTCTCCGGCCAATGCGTTTCACCTCATTCAAGGGCTAGAAACCTTGCCGCTTCGCTTCCGTGAACATCAGGCAAACGCTGCTAAAGTGGCAGATTTCCTTAAGGGTCATAAGGCCGTGTCCTCTGTTATCTATCCTGGCTTGTTTGGTGGGGCAGAGAAAGACTTGGCTGATACCTATTTAACAAAGGGGCATGGCGCGCTTGTCGGTTTTGAGCTCGCTGGCGGTGTGGCCGCGGGGCGGTCATTTATTGACAATTTGAAATTGCTCTATCACGTGGCCAATATTGGGGATGCCCGCTCGCTCGCGATTCACCCTGCCTCAACCACACATTCCCAATTATCACTGGAGGATCAAATCAAGGCAGGTGTAACACCTGGCTATGTCAGGCTCTCTATCGGTATCGAACATAGTGATGATATTATCGCTGATATTGCGCAAGCCTTGGAGGCCGCGTAAAGCCTTTCTCGGGCGCAAATTCTCATAGCGATAAGCCATAAGAGATGGTACACTTTCCCGTCTAGTTAAGGGGGGAGCGGCCCATGTCTTTCATGCATATCACATTGGACCAGCAAGATGATGTTGTGACCATTACCCTTGATATGGCAGGGAAATCAGCCAATCTCCTGTCGCAAGAAGTGATCGCTGAAATAGATGAAGCCTGTGACCAAATAGCCGCGATGGCTGATATTGCCCTCGTCATGATTCGCTCGGCTAAGCCATCTGGCTTTGTTTTTGGTGCAGATATTACCGAATTTGAAACGCTGCAAGACACAAAGGATGTCGTGCGCTTGCAAGAGCGTGCGATGGCCATGCTTGATAAGCTTGAATCTCTCGAAGCTGTCAGTGTCGCCCTGTTGAATGGCCCGGCGCTAGGTGGTGGTTTAGAATTGGCGTTGGCCTGTGATTACCGTTTGGGTGATGAGGCCGCACGCACCATGCTTGGCTTCCCAGAGGTGAATTTGGGATTGATGCCAGGCTTTGCCGGCACAGCGCGGGCGGCGCGCCTGCTTGGGGCTGAGGCGGCATTATCTTATTGTTTATCTGGCAAGCCTATTATCTCAGCATCTGCTGCTTTGGAGGCTGGTATCTTGGATGGCTGTTGTGAGGCAACAGCCTTTGAGGTGACAGCACGGACCCTTGCTACCAAAGGCAAAAGACAATTTGTTAAAGGTAGTAACCCCATCGATCAGAAGGTGGTTGATAGTGCGCGTCAGGCCCTGCGCGCTAAACAGCGAGATGCTGCCATCCCTCATGCGTTGCGAATCTGTGATCATTTTGAAGCAGCACTCTCGGCGGATAATCTTTACCAATGCTTGGTTGAGGGGGAATTACATCATTTCCCGATCCTCATGCTCAGTGAAGAATCAAAGGCAATGCGCCATTTATTTGCGATTAATGACAAGGTCAAAAAGCAGGGGCGCGGTGATCCTGAGGTTTCCAAAATCGCTGTCATTGGCGCGGGGACAATGGGCGCGGATATTGCGACTTTCTTATCTTTTAAGGGCTTTGATACCTATCTCAGCGATATTCATCAACCCGCTTTGCACGCGGCAAAAGAACGGGCACAAGCCTATTTTGTCCGCAAATTATCAGATGAAAAAGCAGAGGCTGCCGCAGCGAGGTTCCATATCGCACCTGATGATGCGCAACTTGCCACTTGTGATATCATCATTGAAGCCGCGCCTGAAAAATTGGGTTTGAAGCAAGATATTTGGGCCAAGCTAGAGCAGATTGCTGGCAAAGAAGCCGTGTTGGCAACCAACACCTCTGCCCTTGATCTTACCGCTATTGCAGCCAAAATGGCACAACCACATCGCTTATTAGGTGTGCATTTCTTCAACCCTGCCACGGTAATGCCACTTGTTGAAATTGTCACGACACAAGATAGTGATGATGCCACGATCACACGTCTCATTAAATTAATGACGAAAATTGGTAAAATGCCTGTGCCTGTGCGCAACAGTCCTGGCTTTATCGTTAATCGCGCCTTGCTGCCCTATATCTATGAAGCCATTGCGATGCTTCTAGATGGCGATGAGGCTGATCAAATTGACGAAGCTGCGCTGTCCTTTGGTATGCCGATGGGACCGCTTGAACTTGCTGATTTGATTGGGCTTGATATTTGTCTTGATGTCGGGCGGCACCTGCAATTAGATGAGGCTGTCAGCCAGTTTTTGGAGGAGAAAATCGCAGCTGGTGAAGCCGGGCGCAAGAGCCAGAGCGGGATTTATGCCTGGGAAGGGACAGCCGCGCAGCGCCCTCGCGCGCGCTATGATGATACGATATTATCGCCTCTTAGCGACAGATTTATGGCACCCCTATTTGCCGCCTGCCAAGCGTGCCTAGATGAGGGGCATGTCTCGCATCCTGATTTTATAGATGCGGCGATGATCCACGGGGCAGGCTTTCCCGCCTATAAGGGGGGACCGCAATTCTATCAGCGGCGAGTAGCGGCAATTAGGTCCTCTTAGGCCCCTGCAAAGTCAAGCTGCCGCCACGCTTCATAGAGCATGATGGCGGCCGTATTTGATAGGTTCAGACTGCGATTCCCCTCAATCATAGGCATGGATAGCCGCCTGTCTTCTACGAAATGCTGATGAACCTCATCGGGTAGGCCGGTTGTTTCACGGCCGAATAAAAAGCCATCACCTGCTTCAAAGTGAGGCTGGTCATAGCGTGTTTTCCCAAATTTCGTGATGGCAAATAGCCTTGTAATAGGCGCATTATCAAGAAAATGCTGCCAATCCTCATAATGCTGCACTTCGGCTAAGGCGTGATAATCAAGCCCTGCCCGGCGACAGGCTTTCTCAGATACATCAAAGCCAAGCGGATAAATCAAATGTAATTGTGCGCCGCCATTGGCGCATAGGCGAATGATATTTCCGGTATTAGGCGGAATCTGTGGCTGAAAAAGGACAATATGGAACATTATGTTAAAATATTTTTAAGGGTTTAGTAATTGATTTTACTAGCATAATTCAAAGCCTGGCCTAGGGCTAATGAAAAAACTTTTGGGGCGTTAAGACTTTATTAGTCTTTCTATGCCTATCCTGCGGATTACTTCGAAATGCTTTTGCAGGAGATCCGTTTTGATAGCATATATTCCCCGTTTGATCGGCCAGCTTGGTGTGGGGTGTCGCATCCGTCATGCCGCACGCCGCTTCCGCATTGCCAAGGCTTTGATGCCTGTTGGCCT
>WTJA01000090.1 GCA_011524995.1 Alphaproteobacteria bacterium
AAGCTGACCAAAACCGGCTTGCGCTAAGGAAGCTGATGCCCCCGATAATATCACTATTGAATAGTAGTAGACCAAGTGGCATTAGCATCAAGACTGCCAAACCAAACCAAAGCGCGCTATCCCAGACCAGCCAAAAGATGTTTTGATGATCGGCGCGGAGAGAAGCACTATCTCTGGCATTATCTGCGGCGAAAGCCGTAGAGTTTGGTTTAATGAAGAACAGCACTATGGTGCAAATCACCAATTGGATAACACATAAAAGAGCGGCTTTTGATAGATCAAAATCAAAGCGAAGCGCGGTATAGATGCTCACTTCCATTGTTGTGATGGCAGGGCCGCCTCCCAGCATCAGAACAAGGGAAAAAGATGTAAAACAAAGTAAGAACACCAATCCAGCGACCGATGGCAACACAGACCGTATCGCGGGCCATTCAATATGCCTAAAATAGGCACTAGCGGAAAAGCGTAACAATGCAGCGTGGCGATATTGCCCTTGAGGTACAGATTGCAGCCGAGAGAGGCAGACACGCATAATAAGCGGAATATTAAAAAAGCAGTGCGCCAATAAAACAGACCATAATCCCAGCCTGTCAGGTATAAAAGCATGGCCTCCCATTGCTGATATAAGGCCGGATTGTCCCCATAATTTGAGAAGGCTAATCGCTGCCACAGTGGTTGGTACAATCATCGCCATAAAACAGCCAGCTAAGATGAGGCGGCGCCACGGCCAATGCCACCGCCGATGGAGGGCAATAGCCCCTAGCACACCACCACAGACAGACAAGGCAACTGATAACAGCGCCTGAAGTAGCGAGATATAAATCACATAGCTGAGATAGGGCCGGGATAGTAGGTCAATAATAGTGGTATCAGATAGCCCGGCTTGATACAGGCTAAAGAGGCAAATGATTGCCAAACAGAAGAGGGCGCCCATTATGACGGTTCCCCAGATAAGACGGGGTAGTCCTATATCATAACGAGGAACAATCATAGATGTGGCGCCCTTTTACCTTAATTTGTCGCAGCAGATAGCCACTCATCAACCCAGGCTTGCTTGTTGTCTTTCACATCCGCGCCTGAAAAGAGGAAAGCATTATCTGGTGTGATCAAGCTATCAAAGCCGTCTGGGATCGCTGATGTTTGCGTTGGATACATCCAGTTTGTAGTTGGAATAATCCCTTGGAATTCAGGGCCTTGGATGAATGCCATAAAGGCTTTTGCCAACTCGGGCTGTGGTGCATTTTTTAACATGGCAGCCACTTCAATTTGCATATAATGGCCCTCGCTGAATGCGGCGGCAGCATATTGGTCAACACCTTCCGCAATTTGATGATAAGCGGGTGATGTAGAATAAGACATTACCATATCTGCTTCGCCTTCGAGGAAAAGAGAATAGGCATCCCACCATCCTTTTGTGACAGTCACAATCTTAGGGTTAAGTGCACGCCAGGCATCGGCTGCACCATCGCCATAGACAGACTTCACCCAGAGCAAAAAGCCGAGGCCTGGTGTCGCTGTGCGCGGATCTTGGATAACGATACGCAAATCATCATCAGCCTCTACAAGTGCCTGCAGAGAGGTTGGTGGTGTTGCCATGCGTGTCTTGTCATAAACAAAGGCGAAATAGCCCCAATCAAAAGGCATAAACATATCATCATCATAAGCAATAGGCAGATTGTCAGCCTGAGCTGTGACACCATGCGGTTGGAATAGGCCTGTATCACGAGCAATCTCTGTGAGGTTGGTATCAAGGCCAAGGACAATATCAGCTTGAGATGAGGCACCTTCAAGCTGCACACGACCTAAAATACCAATCGAGCTGTCAAGTGACACGAAATTCAGGTCACAGTCACATGTGGCTTCAAAGGCCGTTTCAATCTGTGGTCCTGGACCCCATTCACTGGTGAAACTTTCATAAGTATAAATGGTAAGGACAGGCTTGGCTGTTGCCATTGTTGGCATTGCCAAAAGGGCAGCAGCTGTCAGGCTTGCGAGTAATTGTTTCATTTACGGCTCCATCTTATGTGGGTCGAGTGATGGGCCATACATGCTTTGGAAGTGCGGTGAGGGTTTCCTCTCGGACACTCTTTCCTCCGCCAGTATGACCTGGTTCAGGTTCTATGGGTTTAATTCTCAGAACTGATATGGATCAGAACTCCCCAAGAGTGACACCATCTTAAAATAAAAAATGCACCCCGTGAAGGGTGCATCTCATAAGTTATCGGTGTCAGCGAGTATTTGATGATAAATGAGGCGAGTGGGCCATTATCATCATTAAATAACTGTCACCTTAAATGTCGCATAATCTATATTATGAACAAGTAAAGGTCGATGATACCGCAGACCCAATCGTTGCTCTGTAAGAAGCCGCGTTTGGTGACGCAATGATATCTGTAAACTCTGTATCAGCTGTATAGATTTCAATTGAGACAGAACCTGAACCGCTCAATGCACCACCACCAACAAGTGACCAGTTGCTGCCATCTGATGAACCTTCGATTGTGATCATTGTTTCACCAGACACGCCAGAAAAACCAAATGTCAAAGTATCAGAAGAGCATGATAGCGATGAAAGTGAAGCGGCGTTTGCTGTACCAGCTGTCAATGCCGCACCAAGAACCAATGCTGTTGCGAATGTCTTTTTCATATCTTTGTCCTTTCCTCAGATAGAAAATGGGGATGCCCCACCCTGCTTAGCAGGATGGAACATCTTTACATAGGATTGTGAATGAGCGACCGAAGCCAGCAACATTGTTACATTTCTGTGACTTCGCACCGGAAATCCACTTCAATGTATGTTGTGTTGGCCAGCTCTCTGAACATTGTGTCTTACCACCAGTGCTGACATTGGCATCACCATTTGCGGCCGCGAAGATTGTTCTTGTGCCATTTGGAATGATTGGTGAAGACAAGGCTGCATTAGCTGCCACGATATCCGCATGTGTTGCGATTGAACCGCCCCAGTTTGCACATCTATCACGCGCACGGTGTAGTGCGTTGTAGTTCTTCCACCAAGCTGGCTCGCCAGTTGTTTTGTAGCCTTGCTGTGCACCAGCAATTGCGGCTTGTGTGTTGAATGAACCATTGATTGTGCGTGTACGTGTTGTACCACCTACGGCCAATGTTGCTGTAACGGTATAGCTATTGCCTGAGAAGACAGTTGTGTCAGCTACGATGTTACCTTTACCAAGGTCGTTATAATTCACAGAAATACCATTGGTGTTTGACGTACAGTTCCAGTTAACAGACGCACAAATGGCAGGTGGGTTTGGCACCTGGAATGATGTGCTTGCGCCCGTACAACCTGTTGTCAGATTGGCTTGCGGTACTGATGTATCAGCTGATGAGACTTGTGCTTCAAAGTGATCAGCCAAAGCTGTTTCAAACGCACCTGTTGTAAGGCCTGCTGTTGTGAGGCCTGATGCAAGAACGGTTGAGAAACATGACTGGTCTTCATTTGGACCACAATTATTGCCAACGGCGATGTTCGCAACTGCTTGTGAAATACCAGCAGCTTGCAATGTGTTGGTATCAACTGTACCTGAGGCACCACCAGCAATCTCAACAACAACATGCTGGTTCAATGCTGTCGCATCAACATTTGATGAACAGGTTTGAATGTTTGTCAAAGATGTATCGCCACCAATACAATTCTCAATGAATGAGATATGAAGTGGGTTTGTTAGGTTAACATCTGAGTCGGCTGTTGAACCAGTAGCAGTTAGAACAGTTTGAATGTCTGTTGAGCTGATTGGTGTGCCGCCGCCAATCGCTGTTGCAATTGTGTTAGCAGCGTTCAAGCCTTGCGTACCAAGCACTTGCACAGCTGAATATTGTGCGAAAGTCAGAGCCGAACAATTGAGGCTGTAGTTAGCCTGACAGACAGTGTCTTTTGAACCGCCAACTGCTTCATTATATAACGCATAGTCGGCATAGCCATAACCAAGACCGCCAGGTACCTTTGTCGCTGTTTGACAAGCGGCATATGATGTGTAGCTGCTTGGAATACCACAATTCTGGTAAGTCGATTTTACTGTTTCAAAGTTTAGCTTTGAAATAGATGTACATGCGGCTGAATGGTCAAGCTGACATGCGGCATCATATGTGGCTGTATTATTCGCATCATTCCATAGAGCGACATCATATGATGTGTAGCCATAACCGTTTGTCACAGCTGCTTTACATGATGAATAGGGAAGAGGAGCATAGGCTGAACAATTCGCAAGCAAATCAAGCATCATCGCATATTGCGCTTTTGTGATTTGCGTACAAGGAACTGAATATTCCGCTGTACATGCTGCTGTATTTGTTGGACCAGAGGCTTCTGCCCACAATGTGACATCAGCTTGTGTGAAGCCATAACCTTGGGCGACGGCTGCGGCACAAGTGGCATAGTTATTGCCATATAAAGTTCCACATTGATTTTCCAAACCATAAATAGGCGCGAATTGCGACTTATTCAGGTTGTAACAATTTTGGCTCTCTTCATGCTGACACCCTTGAGTGTAGTCATTTGGTGTCCCATTATCGAGAGAGGCTTGATACATCTCTAGATCTTGAGGGCCATAGCCTTTGTTAATCACATCCTGGAGATCAACCCCAGAGAAGTCACTAGCTGGATTTTGCGGCACGCCAGATACGGATTCTACCGCAAATGTGCCATCTTGCGCAAAGGCTTGTGGTGAGACAACCAATCCCACTATCACAAACAACTTTGCCAAATATCTAGCATATGTCATTCATTATCTCCTTTTCTTGTTTGGGCAAAGCTGCCCTAACCTCTTATCAACCACAGCAATCCTAGTTTTCAGGCTTGCAATGGTTAAACATTGTGCCATCGACATTCTCAAACATGCGGGGAGTCCAACAATATTGAGTGCTTGATGCATAGACTGTCACATTATCACTTGCGGCGAACTGCGCCGTACGGCCAGAATTCTTTGCCACACAAGTATAGTTTGCGCCGGATTGGAAGACAGACGCGCATTCAACGGCCCCTGCCCCATTATTAATTGAAATTGATTCCACATTGATGTTCGACACAACATTAGGGAAATCTGTTAGAAATGTACTGTTCAACGTGTAAACCAACTGCGGTCCTGAATCGCTTACTAGATTGCCGTAGGGACGCGGTGTCGTGGCGCAACCTGTATCAGACCCGGTGCAGGCGCAGGTATAGAACCCGAAAGTCTGGTCAGTCACCGGTGTCG
>WTJA01000017.1:0-12587 GCA_011524995.1 Alphaproteobacteria bacterium
GATAACTTGTCACATGTTTGGTTTTGCCAGCCACTTCAACGGTCTCGCCCCCATCTGGGCAAAGCACAGTCCAGGGTGTGCCCTCTCTATCGAGATGGCTGCGTGACTGGTCGAAATAGGCTGGTAATAGCCCAAAGCCAAGTTTGACATGACCACCGGCTGGTTCAGCCTTGCCCAACATCACGCGCACAAGCGAGGACTTCCCGGCGCCGTTAGGCCCGATAATGCCTATCCTGTCGCCGCGTCGCAGCCTGGCATTGAAATGATTGACTAGCACACGTTCCCCGCCGCTAGCCGTTGGGACTTTGACGGTGATGCTTCGCGTCTCCAATACAACCTGGCCGCCCCCTTCTGCGGGCCCTGTGGTCATCGACATGGTCTTCGCGGCGATCCCACCTTCTCTGGCGCGCTGGAGACGTAGCTCCCCTAATTCGCGCAATCGTCCTTGGTTGCGCTTGCGTCTGGCTGAGATACCTTGGCGTGACCATCTGGTTTCTTCTGCGATCTTTTTATCTAATTTCGCTAGTCTGACAGATTCTTCTTCTAAGATACCATCTGACCATTCTTCAAATTGGTCAAAGGCCCCTTGGCGGCGGCGTAATTTACCCTGATTAATCCAGATGATGCCATTACCAAGCGAGCGCAAAAAGGCGCGGTCGTGGCTGATGAGGACAAGCGCCCCTTGGCGTTCCTTCATCAAGCCCTCAAGCCACTCAATGGTTGGCAAATCAAGATGGTTTGTTGGTTCATCTAACAGCAAAACATCAGGGTCACGCACAAGGGCGCGCGCCAATGAGGCGCGGCGCGCTTCACCACCGGACAAACCATCTGTCATGCGGCCGGGATCCATCTCAAGCCGATGCAAAATCGCCTCTGCCTTGTAGATTTCTTTGGGATCATCTAGCCCCTCAGCCACATAGGAAGCCAGAGACTGACTGCCCTTAAACACAGGTGATTGTGGCAAATAGGCGACATCAGTTTGCGGCGCGACCCAGCGGCTGCCTTCATCGGGCTCGGCCGTCCCATTAATCAGTTTCATCAAAGTGGATTTACCAGCGCCATTGCGCCCAACAAGGGCCAGGCGATCGCCGGCATGAATGGATAAATCAACATGACGCAACAGCCAGCGATCCCCTAAATTCACGCCCATATCACTTAATGTCAGTAACGGAGGTGCTGCCATAATTTAGCCCTCCCGCTCTTTTGCCGCTTGCATCATCAAATCATAGGCCCGGTTAATTCGTGCCAAGCGATCCGTCGCTGCCTCGATGAATTCTGCTGGCATGCCCTTCGCAATGAGATGGTCAGGGTGATGGTCACGCGCCAACTGCTTCCATCTGGTTTTGATAGCATCACTGGTCGCATCTTTTTCGAGGCCTAAGATCTGATGCGGCTTGGCATCATCTGTCGCGTAAATCTCAGAGAGTCGCTCAAATGCAGCGTCATCATAGCCAAAAATCTCTGCGACCTCGCGTAAGTAAGCCCATTCTGAGGGTGCAATCTCTTTATCAGAGCGGGCGATGAAAAATAGCAAATCTAACAGCTGTTCCAAGATGGGCGCACGTTCCCCAAATAAGGCGACGGTCTGGCGGGCATAGGCATCAAATCCATCAGCTGTTTGGCGTGCTAAATCCCAGAAGCGTGCGACCTGTGCAATATCTTTTTCGGGGATGTCAACACGAGACCGAAAGGCATCAATCTCAGCCCGTGTGACGACACCATCAGCGCGTGCCATTTTCGCCGATAGGGCTATCACAGCAACGGTAAAGGCCACATTGCGGGTTTGTTCTGGCGCTAACGCCTGTTGCAAGCCACGCCCTGCCACATGGCCAGCGGCAGCCCCAAGCAAAGCGCCAATCGGGCCGCCCATTGCAAATCCAGCGGCCCCGCCAATTATAATGCCCCAAATTGTCATGTTGTGTGTGTAACGCGAGGCAGGGGGCGAATGCAAGTTGCCATCCTTGCCAAATTCATTATTTTACGGCCTATCATGACAAGGTATAATCCTATCATCACAAAGTCAGCACAGCAAAAAGGACGGCACCATGTCTGAGGCATCTTATCCCATCCTCGATTTTACCGGGCTAAAATGTCCGCTACCTGTGCTGAAAGCCCGCCGCGCGCTGAAAGAGAAAGCAACAGGCGAGGGTGTCATCATCTTGGCAGATGACCCAGCCGCCCCTCTTGATTTTGACCATTTTTGTGAGACATCAGGCCATGAGCTTCGTGACGTCACACGCCATGAGGCGCATATCGCTTTTACGATTGTGAAGGGGTAAATAGTGCGTCTAATTGGCGTTGATGAAAAGAACCTTCATCATCAATCTCTAATTGTTGGGCGCGGCAACAATCAAAAAAACCAGGGGCAGGGCGCCCTCTGACCTTTGAGATAACAAGCGCGGCACGTATCGGCCTGCCAGCTGCCACATCTTCACAAATGAGGGTCTCAAGGAAGGTGGTCAATTTATGGATGCGATGCGGCGCTGGGATGGCAGCCTCTGTGGCAAGTGCATCATAGGTCAGCGTGCGCTTGGCAGAAGCCGCAAGTGTCAGGCACATGTCAACCTTATGGTGCCATGGCTCATCTCTTTCTATCGTCATCTTCATCCTCATTGCGCGATGATCTGCGATAAAGCCCTTTACAATAGGGGCCGCAATCGCCTAGCCATAGGGCATGGTCATTCTACGTTCTCTGTTATTTAATATCCTTTTCTATGCAGGTACAGTCTCTTTGGCTGTGATTGCGATGCCGGCATTGCTTGGGCCTGTCCAATGGGCCCGAAAGATTGGTATTTTTTGGGGGTGGTATGTCAATCAAGCCTTACGTGTGGTTGGAATTTCCCATCGGCTAGAAGGGGATATGAGGCTTGATCAGCAAGTTATTTATGCAGCCAAGCATGAATCAGCTTGGGAGACGATGAGTCTTTGTTGGCATTTACAAGCGCCGGTGATTGTCCTCAAGCAAGAACTGCTACTCATCCCCTTTGTAGGCTGGTTCATGAAACGAGCAGGCTCGCTCGGCGTTGATCGCAAAGCTGGAATGAAAGCGCTGAAGAAGCTGCGAGGCGATGCCGTTGCGGCACAAAAAACCGGCCGTTCGCTGCAAATTTATCCGCAAGGAACTAGAACAGCGCCAGGGCAAGAGGCCCCTTATCAAATTGGTGTCTACGCGCTGTATGATGCGACGGGCTTACCGGTTGTGCCAATCGCGCTAAACTCTGGCTCCTTTTGGGGGAAGCGTGCCTTTATGAAACAGCCGGGCACCATCACGGTCTCTTTCTTGCCGCCGATTGAACCAGGCCTGTCTCGTAAAGCATTTATGGCAAAGCTTGAAGATGCCATTGAAACTGAGAGTAAACGGCTTATCCCTTAAATAGGAAACGGTAAAGCAGAGGAGAGTCATCCATGGATGGTGAAGATTATGCACGCTCGCCGCAGAAAAATGTGTTTGGCGATCCGTTAATCGGCTGTTCAGTTGCGCCTATGACAGGGTTTTACCGTGATGGATGCTGTCACACAGGGCCTGAGGATAGGGGCCTTCATACCGTTTGCGCGCGGATGGATGACGCGTTTCTGGCTTTTTCCAAGGCGCAGGGTAATGATCTCAGCACGCCGCGACCTGAATTTGGGTTCCCTGGCTTGAAGGCAGGTGATTTTTGGTGCTTATGCGCAGGGCGGTGGGATGAAGCGCGGCAAGCTGGTTTTGCGCCGCAGTTGAAACTAGCAGCCACAAATCAGGTCACCCTGGCCCTGATACCGCTCTCTGTCCTGGAACCTTATGCTGTTGATAAATAGGCATAAAGTATAGGTGTGGTTCGCCGATTAGCTATCCTGGGTATTTTATGATACGCTAATGAAGACTGGCGGGAACTTGTAAGGGGGTGTCCCTCAGCGAGTTGGGACCGGCTAGGATACTCAACTAAGGGACATACATCTTTACGACCGGTGTTGTCAGATGGTTCTCTGTCAGTCACCTTTTTTTATCCTTTTCCGAATGGTGGGATAGTATTTCTTTTTATCCTCTGTGTTAGGCGTGTCTTCACTCTCCAATTATTACAATAACCATGCGGAACGATCGATGATGTCTGTCCTTTTATCATGCTGCCATTTTTATGTTTGTCGGCCGAAGATCGCTTATGTGCTAACAGCGATCATTGCCGTGGCGATTATGATTCTGAGCCTCACCCCGCTTGAACAACTGCCTGATGCCCCTGGTAGTGATAAATGGCATCATTTTATCGCTTATGGCGCTTTGGCGTTCCCTTTAAGCGTCCTGCGGATTAAGCGGCTTTGGATTGCGCTTCTGCTCGCTATGACCCTTGGCGGGATGATTGAGATTATCCAACCTTATGCCAATCGGTATGGTGAATGGGGTGATTTTGCAGCGAATGGGGCCGGTGTGATGATGGGCGCCATCCTTGGCCTTTTCTTAAGCCGCTGGTATCATAAGGCATTTTGGCGCCAAGGCGCTGCCTAACTTGTTCGGGGGGACATTATGAAATCAGAAAAATTCTGCCAAAGCTGTGGCATGCCAATGGCAAAAGACAGCCAAGGAGGCGCTAGCCTTGAAGATGGGTCGCGCTCTCTCACTTATTGTTCGCTATGTATGACAGATGGGGTGTTTCATTACTCAGGTACTGACGTGAAAGCCTATCAGAAGATGGTGGTAACAGAGATGGTAAAACAAGGATGGTGGCGCCCCTTAGCGTGGTTGATGACGCGCCAAATCCCCAAATTATCACGCTGGCGTTGATAGCCAAAAGCCGCGCTTGATTGCCGCAGGCTGCTATCAGCCTCTATACTTATTGCCATTGGCGCGCTATGCGTAACAAAAATCCGGCACATAAAGGGAAAAGTGACATGATGCAGCTTCATCGCCAATATGGCTATCTTCTTCTTTTGGTCGGGTTGCTGAGTATGATGATGATGGCACAGCTGCGTGCCGCGGGACTGGAGATTAAAGTGACAGAACAAGCAGAAGGTGTGATTGCCGCATCAGGCATGGCCGTTGCCGTGCATTATCAAGGACGCCTTGAAGATGGGACCGTCTTTGATGATTCTCATAAAAGAGGGGAGCCGATTACCTTTATCCTTGGCCAAGGACAGGTCATTAAAGGCTGGGAGCAAGGTATTGAAGGCATGGCTGTGGGCGAAAAGCGCACTTTGACCATCCCGCCTGAGCTTGGTTATGGCGCAGCAGGCGCTGGTGATGTGATCCCACCAAATGCAACCCTCATCTTTGATGTTGAACTTGTTGAAGCCTCACTACCACCAACATTAGCCAACCTCACAAATGATGAGCTTCTTGCCGCACAAAAAGAAGGGGCGATTATCATTGATATCCGCCGCGAAGATGAATGGGCGCAGACTGGCGTCATTGAAGGGGCTGAGCTTGTAACAGGCTTCCAGCAATCAGGTGCTATCCACCCAGAATTTTTGGATAAATTCCGTGCGCTGGTAACAGATAAAGACACACAATTTGTGCTTTATTGCCGCTCAGGTAACCGCACAAATATGTTGGGTAATGCGCTGGTACAACAGCTTGGCTATAAAGCTGCCGCCCATCTAGAAGAGGGGATCATCGGCTGGTCAGATGCCAATAAAGAGACCGTCTCTTATCAATAGAAGATATCATCCGAGTATAAGGCGTTGCTAAAACAGGCGACGCCTTTACGCCCCCTCCTTCACACGCTTTGATAATGCCTCAGCGCTCTCGACACGCTCTGAATAGCGGTCAACCAAATAGTCACGATTATCACGTGTCAGCTTTGTGAATTTGAATAATTCTTCCATGACATCAACAATCCGGTTGTAATAGGATGACGGCTTCATCCGCCCTGTTTCATCGTCAAATTCTCGGAACGCCTTGGCAACAGAGGATTGATTGGGGATTGTCAAAAGGCGCATCCAGCGCCCAAGGATACGCATTTGATTCACCGCATTAAAGCTCTGTGAGCCACCAGAGACTTGCATCACTGCCAGTGTTTTGCCCTGTGTTGGGCGCACAGCCCCAAGCGATAAGGGGATCCAGTCAATCTGTGTTTTCATTAAGCCGGTCATGGCGCCATGGCGTTCAGGCGATGACCAGACCATGCCATCGCACCAGGTTACAAGCTCTCGTAATTCAGCGACTTTTGGATGGGTCTCATCAGCATTATCATCAACCAAAGGCAGCCCAGATGGGTGGTAGAATCGCACCTCAGCGCCAAGCGCTTCTAAAATGCGTGCGCCTTCCTCTGCGGTTCGGCGGCTATAGCTTTGCGGGCGTAGTGATCCATACAGGATTAAGATTTTGACAGGTGATGTATCACGTTCTGCTGGAAATAACTTATCATCCTCTAGTTCATGAAACGCTGCTTTTTGGAGCTGTGGTGTATCCTGCATCATATCCTCGTCAGCATAGCAAATTTGGCGGATAAGAGTGGCATATTGGACAAAGGCTGACAAGCAGTCATAAGCAGGCTATCATAATTCTCTCATCGTTTTTGGGACATTATGTCATGCTGTCTGCTTTGCCTGTTATTTCCTCAGTATTGCTTGTCTTATTGTTAGGACAAGTGCTGAGCCGCACGATTTTGCCTGAACCACAATTCTGGCAAGGTATCTCGCGCCTCTGTTACTGGGTGCTGTTCCCCGCGATGTTATTCAAGACCATTGCGCAATCAGATTTCTCCACGCTTCCTGTTGATGCAGTGCTATCGTCGTTGTTGCTCGGATTGGCAGCCATTATTATCATCTCCTATTGTGCAGGGCGGTTTGTGAAGTTGCCGGCCGCTGATCTTTCTAGCTTGATGCAAGGGTCTTTTCGCCATAACGGATTTATGGCGCTGACTGTTATTTCTGGTCTTTATGGTGCGCCTGGTCTTGCGCTTGGGACTTTATGTATCGCTGTGCTTGTGCCCCCTTCTAATGTGGTAGCTGTCATCGTGATGGTGCTTTTAAATCAGCGTGGGAAACAGGCAAATATCCGTAAATTGCTGGCCAAAGAATTGGCGCGCAATCCCCTTATCATTGGTATTGCCGCAGGACTAGCTGCGAAATTCAGCCCCTTAGCACTTCCTGATTTTCTATATGTATCTGCTGGGCTGGTTGGTGAGGCTGCTTTGCCGATTCTGCTATTAGGTGTTGGGGCGGGCGTGAAGATCTCAGCCTCCTTAACCGCGTCTGTTAAACCATTGTTACTTGCGATACTGGCAAAGGGCCTTTTATTCCCGGCGCTTTTGGTTGGGTTTGGTCTCCTCTTCGGCGTGAATGAGTTGGCGCTTGCCATTTTGGCTATTTTTGGCGTGATGCCGACCGCTGTCTCATCCTATGCGCTGGCGCAAGAACTCGATGGCAATGTGCCCTTGATGGCAGAAATCATATCGCTTCAGACATTATGTTGTTTGCCGTTTTTATTGCTATGGCTCGCACTTGTGGGATGATGTCCCTCGGGAAATAGCGTATACACCCTATGAGTGTATTGTTATAAAAATATGCTTGCATTGCTATAATGTTTTTGCTTATCCTATCAGTGAAATTCGTTGTCACTGTGATGAGAGATACTATCATCACATAAATGACCAAATGAGCTCGCAAGGGGTCAGAGGTGGTTGATTGTTGTTCTTTTGAAGAATGATCAGGTGCCTCTGACCTTTTTGCGTTCCTTACCGTTTGAGAGAAAGGGGCCTCAGCCGCAAGCCAATTTTTTTCGCTACATTAGGAGTTTCTTTACCTTTTTTTGTTAGCCTAACCGCTACTCAAAAAACTGAAAGGAGCCTCTGCCATGTTGCAAACCCCCACTTTTCTGCCACAGTCTCACATCTATCAGGACCCATCTGTCTATCAGCAGCCTTCAGCAAAATTTGCCGATTTGAAACGGCAAACAGCGCTCATCAGCCCGTCTTTTTTGCCGCTTATCCTAGCAGCTTGTGGGGCAGGAAGTGGCGGGAGTGGTCACGCAGGTCCGGCTTCAATCGCTGTGTCATTTGCTGAGGCGGATTTGTCAGTGCGGCTAGAAGAGGCCACCTATTTGGGGGAGGCGCATCTCTTTGATGCGGAGGCTATGGGGGGAACAGGGCCAATTACCTATCGCATTGAGGGAGAGGGCTTTCATATTAATGAGGCGACTGGGGAAGTGAATTTCGCGTCTTCTTTTCCGCATCGCAACCCTGACCAAGCCTATCAGGTGCAGATCACAGCCACAGATAGCCGCCAGCAATCAGCCACACAACAGGTGACCTTTGTCATTGAAAGCCATAATGATGCCCCGGTGCTAGGCTATGATGACATCTTGCTGAGCGAAGGGGAGGGAAGTGCATCCATTGTGATCACGCTCGATGATCCAGAAGGACATGACGCCTTTTTCACACAATCAGAATTCACAGGCCAATATGGCGTGCTGACCGTATCCCCCGACCAGAAGCTCATTTACACCCCAACAGATTTTGACAGCATCCACGCGCTGGGCGGGCAAGATAGGTTGCAAGAACAAATCGCCGTTTTTGTCTCAGATTCTGAGGGGGCGGAACAGTTATATCTGATTGATGTCATCATCACTGGTGTTGATGATGCGCCGCAGATTGAAGATCTGACCTTTCATCAAATTGCCTATGAGGTGGCAGGTGAAGTGCAAGGGGCCTTGCTCCAAAACCCAGAACAGACAGGTCAGATTCAACTTGTTGATGGCGCAGTTATCATTGCCGCAGATCAAGGCCAAAACGCACATGTTAACCAGCTACTTGCGCAATTCTCGCTGCAAGATAGTGATGGCGGTAATGATGCGACGTCCTTTGACATTTTTGATAATCGCTCAGGGGAGGTGCAGAAATCAAACCTGTTTACCCTGTCTTATGACGAGGTGTCAGCCGCCTATCAGCTACGCATTGCTTCTGCGCTTGATGTGACAGAGGTCACTGATTTCACTGTCACGGTGCAGCATAAGCATCACACTGATGTCTCCTTTAGCTTTGATGTGAGCGTGAAGCCCGCCTTTTATGGCACAACTGACGCCGATCTTCATGCGCTCGCTGAGGGGATTACGCTCGCTTTTGGCGGGGTTGGTGCTGATGCCATTACCGGAACAAGCCAGGCTGATAGCCTTTATGGGGGGACAGGGGGTGATACGCTTTTTGGCGGCGCAGAGGCAGATACGCTCTATGGCGGGGATGGTCATGATGATCTGCAAGGTGAGGCTGGTCATGATCGGCTAATTGGTGGGTTGGGTGACGATGTGATCACGCTTGGTGCTGGTGATGACATCATCTGGTATGAAGAGGGTGAGGGGGTCGATACCATCGCAGATTTTAGCCAAGAGGGCAGCGATAGTCTCTATCTCTATGGGTTTGAAAGCGCAGCCCTCGCCTTTGCCGCAGTTGCTGATGCCAGCCCTTTTGGACGCCTCAGCACAAGCAATGATAGCCTAGTGCAAGATCTCATCCTCTATCATGATAAGGATAGTGACGGGTCACTAGACACAGGGGAAGCGCTTGTAATCTTCGAAGATTTGTCCTTTGCCACGCTTGATATCTCCCTGATGAGTGATGAGTTCGCAGATGCCTTTCTGTCTTTATCAGTGCCAGAGATGATATGATGCCATGCGCTAATATCTGTTGCTAAGGGGCTTGTTCTGACGATTGCCTGGGCTAAGTGAGGCATAGGAAAGGATGCAACATGTCAGGCACAGCGACAATTTATTATGATGGCAAATGCGGCCTATGTAGTCGCGAGATCCGCTATTATCAGACGATCGCACCACAGGGGCGGTTTGTCTGGCATGATATTGCCCATGATCCGGCGCCTCTTGCCGCCTTTGATATCTCTCAAGAGGCGGCGTTGCGACGGCTTCACGCCCATGATGCGCAAGGGCGCTTACATGTTGGTGTTGATGCCTTTGCGCTGATTTGGCGCCATCTGCCGCGGTGGCGGCTCGCAGCATTTCTGATCCGCTTGCCAGTGGTTTATCAAATCGCCTCTTTCGCATACCGACGTTTTGCCGATTATCGCTTCACACAATTGCCGCATTGCGCCATTTATCGAGACAACGCTTAGGGTTTTAGATAGCTATAGCCTTGTTGCTGGAGCTCCATAATCCGCACGATGCCTGTTTGGGCCATGCCGACATCATCCAGTAACGCAACACTATTTTGATGCTTGGCTCTGGCATCAAGGGTGTTGCCACAAGCGGTGAAGGTCAATCCGTCATAGGCGAATTGCAGAAACTCAATACGATCAGCAACTGGGCTTGTGTCAGCTAATAGCATGGTGATGCCTTTGCCATAGGCTACTACTTCAATGATAACATCATCCTCACTAGCGGCATAATGCGCTTGAATATTTTCAATATTCGTCAGGACTTCCTGGAATAGGGCAGGGTCATTTTCATTGATATGGATCACAAGCTTATCGGTTGCTGCAACGGCTTGACCAATCAGCGCAAAGCTGAGGATGACCCCCCAAATCACTTGTCTTATCATGTTCCTGTCCCCCTTCTTTTCCCCTTATGAATTGATAAATTCACGAAGATAAGCGGCTTCTTCTTGTGTTTTTTCTGATAGCCGCCTGATGACATCTGTCATTGAGACAATACCCACTAATTTCTTATCATGAACGATAGGCAAATGGCGAATATGATGTTCGCTCATCAGCTCCATAATTTTGGTACTATTCACATCAGGGGCAATAAAGAAAAATTCGCGTAGCATGATATCAGCCGCGGTCAATTTGTGGATGGTGCCTTCATTCGCTAGAATGCGGATGATATCTCGTTCTGAGATGATGCCCACGATTTCCTTCATCTCATCTTCATGCGCGGCATCTTTGCAAATTACCACTGTGCCAATTTTATGCGTCGCCATCAATGAGGTGATATCATGCAAGTCTGTGTCTGGCGGTGCTGTGATACATCCTCTGGCAGCTAATTGGGCTAGAAATGGTGTCATGGTCAGTTCCTCCCTTAAATGTGACTATCCGGTGACAAATGCCCCCCTTAGTCTCTACGAGCGTCTAAGGCTATTGTCTCACAGGTAATAATCTGTGCCAAATGGGCCGAAAAGACCTGACTTTTGGGCGATTATGACTATAATGCGCGCCAATTAGTTGTGGAAGATAGGCACGTTATGTCAGCTCTGGCCCCTTTGTTAGACAAGATTTATGCGCTCGCAGATAAAGATCTGAGTGACGCAACATCCCTGCCACCAGAGGCCTATCATTCAGATGCGTTGCTGCAACGGGAAATTAACGCGCTCTTTTATCAAGATTGGATATGTGCCGGACGGGCTGATGAAATCCCTCATCCTTATGATTATATGAGCTTTGATATTTGTGATCAGCCTCTCATCTTAATTAGAGGGGAGGATGGTGGGATCCGCGCGCTATCTAATCTCTGCCGTCATCGCATGATGCGCCTTGTAACAGGTAGCGGAAACGCCAAATCATTTACCTGTCCGTATCATGCTTGGTGCTATCATCATGATGGTCATTTGATATCTGCCCCTCACATGGATCAGACGGCCTGTTTTGAGAAAAAAGATCTTTCCCTGCCAGAGGTGAAATGTGAGATCTATGAAGGCTGGATATATGTGTCACTTGGGGCTGACACGCCGCCAGTATCTGAGAGGCTTGCGGCCCTCACACCTCTCATTGCGCCTTATCAAATGGCGGCCTATCAGACTATTTTCCAAGAAACCCATCTCTGGGATTGTAATTGGAAGAGCCTGACTGAAAATTTCATGGAGAGTTATCATCTGCCGGTGGCGCATCAACAAACGGTTGGGGCTGATATCGTGCTTGATGAGACATCATTTGCCCGTGATGTAACCTCACCTCATTTTACCTATCAATATTTCACAAAGGCAGAAGGCGCCTTTGTTGGCACAGCTCATCCTGATAATACCCACCTGACAGGGCAAGCGCGTCAACGGTCTGTTATGCCCACGATTTTCCCGTCTCATATGTATGTGCTCGCGCCTGATCATTTATGGTATTTATCGCTGCAACCGCGTGGTACAGGGCAGGTTGAGATTAAATATGGGGCAGCTTTAGCGCCTGAGGTGCTTGCCGCATCACCAGACCCTGAACGGCTAATAGCAGACGTGAAATCCTTCCTCGATAAGGTGCAAGAAGAAGATAGATTTGTTGTGGAATCAATCTCACAAGGGGCACGAGCGCCCTTAGCGCAGCAAGGCCCGCTATCTTGGCTCGAAGCTGAAGCCCATGATTTTACGCGCTATCTCGCGCGGCGCCTCTAAACGCTATTTCGGTAAGAGGGCTGTGACCGCTTCGGGGGGACGTCCAATGACCGCTTTTTCACCGTGAATGATAAGGGGCCGTTCAATCACTTTTGGATGAGCGGCGAGTAAGTCACATATCTCATCATCTGATAGGCTATCAGCCTCACTAAAATAGGTGATGAAGTCATCTTCTTTTTTGCGACACAATGCAAGCGGCGCAAGGTCAAGCATCTGGGCTATCTCTGCGATTTCGGCGGCGGTTGGTGGTGTATCCAGATAGCGGATGATGGTCGCGGAGATGCCAGCCTCCTCCAAGATAGCGAGGGCTTGCCGGGATTTACTACATCTGGGGTTATGGTAAATGCGAAACTCTGACAT
>WTJA01000017.1:12687-17126 GCA_011524995.1 Alphaproteobacteria bacterium
GGGCTTGCCGGGATTTACTACATCTGGGGTTATGGTAAATGCGAAACTCTGACATGTCGTACCCCTTGTACAAAAAGAAGAGCCATGACTATAGGTGATCAGAAACAGGGCGGCAAGCTACCGCCCTCTCACTGGTTAAAGGGTAAAGTTAGCCCTGCAGGCCTCTGGGAAGGAATTTATCCAGTGGCTGAATAGGGACGATAGCGTTCTTGCCAGATCCCATTAAAGTGAGTGTTAGGGCTATGATACTAAGTGATGCGGGAAACTCCCAGCCGCCACCTTCTGCTGAAAATAGCCAACCATTCCCAAGATGAACATAAGTAGCGCCTAACATAATAGGCAATGAGAGCAATGCGACGAGCCGCGTTTGAAAACCAAGAATAAGAGCAATGCCGCCAGCAACTTCTCCAAAAATTGTTAAATAGGCCAGGATGGCTGGTAACCCTAAGCTAGCAAAGAAACCAACTGTTCCAGCGATAGTAAAGACGGATATTTTTAACCACCCATGTGCCAGCAAGATGATACCAAAATGAACCCGTAGCAATGATAGGCCCAGGGATGATTGGTCTGTTTGTTGTGTCATAATTATCTCCATTATGGTGTGTGACTGGCTAGAGATTATTATTAAAAAAAACAGCAATAAAGAGAGATATGATTAAGACACTTTTAATAAAAAGTTAATAATTGATGAATTGACTTAAAAGATGAATCATCCACACAGTGACGATGGGAGAGCGAGATAACGCAAAAAAAAGAGGTGATCAATGCAACAGACAGCGATTAATCCATGGCCATGGTCATTGAATTTTGGGTATCATCAGGGGCTTGTCATAGAGGGGGCGCAGCGCCAGCTTTTTATCTCAGGGCAAGCCGCTACTGACAAAGAGGGCAATCCCCTTCACCCGTCGGATATGCGTGCGCAAATGCAGGTGATGATGGCTAATTTAGAGATGGTCTTAGCTGGCGCTGAGATGACACTTAGTCATCTTGTCATGCTTCGTCTCTATAGCGTCAATGTCGATGATACGCTGCAACATTATGACATTATGGCAGGGAGGCTAGCCGCCTTTGACGTGAAGCCAACGATGACCTTGCTCGGTGTGACGCGCCTTGCGATGGCGCCGCTGCTTTGTGAGGTGGATGCCATAGCCGTCGCGTAAAGTGTGATAATTGAGGGTTGTTTGAGGTCCCCGCTCTTTGTATGGTGGGCGCGTTTTTAACTGGTTTTAAGGCGCGTTATGATGGTTTCCTCCTCTCATTTGTCCCCTGTACGCAAAGCTGTGGCATCTTTGGTAGAAGGACGCGCCGCGACATCCTTTATCACAGCGCTGATTTTGGTAAATGCTGTCACGCTTGGCATGGAAACCGATGCTAGCTGGCAGGCGAGTTATGGTCCCTTTTTATATTGGGTGGATAAGGTCATCCTAGTGATCTTTACTATCGAATTAGCGCTGAAATTCTTTGCCTACCGCTTGGCATTTTTCCGCTCTGGTTGGAACTTATTTGATTTGGCAATCGTTACCATCGCGTGGGTGCCAACAAGCGGTGCTTTGGCCGTGTTGCGTGCGCTTCGTATTCTTCGTGTCCTACGATTAATTTCAGTGGTGCCGCAAATGCGCCGCGTCGTTGCGGCAATTGGCCATTCCATTCCAGGTATGGTCTCGGTCGTCGGGGTGTTGGGGCTCATTTTCTATGTGTCTGCTGTGCTAGCGACCAAATTATTTGGCACACATCCGAATGCTGATATGCAAGAATGGTTCGGTACCATTAGCGCCTCAGCCTATACCCTCTTTCAAATCATGACCTTGGAGAGTTGGTCGATGGGGGTTGTGCGTCCGACCATGCAGCTCTTCCCTTGGGCTTGGGCCTTCTTCCTGCCTTTTATCATCATCACAAGTTTTGCGGTTTTGAATTTCTTCATCGGTATCATTGTGGATTCAATGCAGATGGCCCAAAAGCTAGAAGCACAAGAAACGGGCCAAGATGATGATATGCCAATGACACAAAAAGAGTTCCGCCTATTGCAAGGTGAATTAGCAGAACTCAAACAGATGCTTCAGGCCAAAAAATAGGCCGGCACCTTTCGATGACGGCCTGTTTGTGATGGGAGGGCGGTTCTTAACTCGCGAGTGCTATGCCATCGCTGGTAAGGGCGGTAAGCTTGTTGGCTAGCGTCTTTGCCAAATGCGGCATTGCAAAAAGGCCGGCTCTGGCTTCGGCTTCGCTGTTATAATTGGTGTTGGTATTGATATCGTAAAAATACGGCACCCCATCTTCACCCACAACAAATTCAAAGGCGGCCACATCAAGGCCCTCTTTTGCCATCACGGCTTGGCATTTCGGGATAACCTCTTGGCCGAGCGTGCTGGCGGCAAAGCCTTTATCAATGTCAAAGGCATGGCGCGGGCTTTGGTCTGTGGGACAGAAGGCTGAGCCAATTTCGCATACATCTGCCGGGCATAATTCAAAGCCGTTTGAGGTATCAACCTTGACGGCATAGAGGAACGCACCATCAATAAACTCAAGTCGGGTAATGGTCTGATCAGCTGGCTTAATATAACGCTGAAGCAAGGTAATGCCATCAACTGAGCTCTTGAAATCATCGCTGGTGATATGCGCCTTTGCCGCATCAAGCGATGTCAGGAGTTTTACCCCAAGACCTTTGCCAGCTCGATTATGTTTGGTGATGAGGGCCGGCAGATCGAGTGCTTCATAGGCGCGCAACAAAGCCTCGCCATTTGTGACGGCATGTGTCTCTGGGACTGCTAGGCCAGCTTTTTGCAAAGCGGCATATTGTACCAATTTTGAGACCTCCAGATGAAGGGCAGAGCGGCCATTTAAGACAATGCGGTCTTGGCCCTCAAGCCAGGCAAGTAAGCCTGTTGTTATTTCTGGGGCAAAGCGATGACCGCGGCTATGGGAGGAGGCGCTCATCCGATTGTAGAATATGCCATTCGGAGCCTGAGCCATCATATCAAGGCTTGCGTCACTCATATCCCAATCATGATATGGCGCATTCAGCGCTTGGAGTGCGCTAAAAAGAGGCGTGCACCATTCTTGGTTTTCATGGATGACATAAATCGCAGGCTGATCAGATGTGACGGGGTACAGCATGGCTCGCTCCTTTGCTTTGGGCCCGTCAGTTTAGCGAAGGCTTACCGTAGGTAAAGGCTGGGATGCGTGATCAGAACAGATTTTATCGCCATGACAAGCAGGATAGAAACTTATCCTCTTTCATACCCCTGTTTTTAGAAAAATGAACCGCCGCCTTAGGCATAAAAATGGCGATTAGTCGTTTATTTATTCCCTCTTAACGGTTTTTTAATGTCTTGCCTCTTATACTGACAGGTCTGAAGCCGCTTTCTCTTCATCAAGGACTCATAAGGAGAGATTAAAGTTCTCCATGTAAGCACCATACCTACACTGCATTTGAAGCTATACTTAGAATCTCACTTACATTGTCACACGTCAAGTGCATCACTTTGGTCTACCCAGTGACGTTTGATGCAGTCATTAATGATAGTAAGATTGTCACGCCACTTAATTATCTGAGGCGTGTCCTCATAGGGTAGCTTCTTCTTCTCTGTGATTGTCGTGACCACACCATCATTGTCTATGACTTCACGCTCAATCCTTTTTTGAAGAACAATAGGGTCAGTATGTTCATACCCCACCAGTTGCTTTGGTAATGTGCTGGAAACCACCTCAAAGTGCTTCAAGAAGGCATCAGTTAGTCTGTATCTCGTCTGGTCACCTTGTCCTGTATCACGACTGTAGTGACCTCTATTAGTCATCTCCACATAGCCCAGTATCTCCATTAGGTCTAAGACACCCTCAATGGCTACTGTATAGGTAACGCCCTTAGGCACATATCTGCCAGCTTTGTATCTATTCTTATCTCTGGATATACGAACTGACGCTCCTTTGTGTGATGCATGGGCGGCTAATAGCTTCTTACACAGCCATCCTACACTCAGTAGAAACTTTTCATGTTCACTTTTGCTGCGCTTGTTCTTGCGAGGGCGCACCTCTACTTCACGCTCAATGAGGTGATGGGCGAACAATGTTATCTGTTTATATAAATTCTCCATGATTCAACGATAGCTCATATATCTTACAGAGCCATAGATTGTTGACGTTGAATGGATAATTTTCCAGACTGATTGATATGTCAGTTCGGCTAGGAGGGTACCACTATGATTAGATTTGCATTTATATGGCTATTATCATTTGTTGTGACTTCACAGGCGTTTGCAGCAACGAAATGGAAGAATGAAACTTCCAGCGATGCTGCAGATGCTGTTGTCATGGTCGAAAACTTTGAAAACAAAAATAATCTAAATGTTGATGATAGAGAAGGTAACTGGTCGGTTGAAAAAACGGCAGATGGAAATTCAGTTTTCTGCAATAAAATAAACAATGGTTGGTCCGATTTAAAT
>WTJA01000004.1:0-6312 GCA_011524995.1 Alphaproteobacteria bacterium
GACGGGCTTTCGCCTTGCCGTACTTCTTTCTTTCAACAACACGTGGGTCACGTGTAAGGAAGCCGCCAGCTTTCAAGGCTGGGCGAAGACCAGGTTCAAAATAAGTCAAAGCGCGGCTGATACCGTGGCGGATAGCGCCAGCTTGGCCTGAGAGACCGCCACCAACAACAGTTGCCATCACATCAAATTCGCCAACACGCTCAACAGCTTCGAATGGCTGAGCCAAAAGCATTTGTAGAACTGGGCGTGCAAAATAAGTGTTCAACTCTTTGCCATTCACGACCATACGGCCAGACCCACGCTTGATCCACACGCGTGCAGAAGCGTTCTTACGACGACCTGTCGCATATGAACGACCGAGCTCATCAATTTTTGGTTCAACAACAGCAGGTGCCTGCTCAGCTGTATCTGACAGTGCCTCAAGAGCGGCCATGCCAGCCTTATCTTCATTCAGATTTTCTTCAGACATGGCTACTTACCTCACATTCTTGTCGTTCATAGCTGCAACATCAAGCGTTGCAGGCTGCTGTGCTTCATGCGGATGCTGGTTGCCCGCATAAACATGAAGATGTGTCATCGCACGGCGACCCAATGGGCCACGTGGAATCATACGCTCAACAGCTTTTTGGATAACACGCTCAGGGAAACGACCATCAAGGATCTTATCAGCTGTGCGTGATTTAATCCCACCAGGATAGCCTGTGTGCCAATAATACGTCTTTTGTGTACGCTTATTGCCCTTAAGCTTTACTTTCTCAGCGTTGATAACGATCACGTGATCACCGCAATCCATATTTGGTGTATAAGTTGGCTTGTGCTTGCCACGCAAACGCATCGCAATCAATGAGGCCAAGCGACCAAGTACAACATTTTCAGCATCCACCACGATCCAGTCTTTTTGGATATCTTTTGGTGTTGCTACATATGTCTTTGGCAAAGGCATAGAACCCTCCATAAAACTAACAAAACGCCCATAATAGGCATAACTGTTAGGGGTTCTACGTGACTGAAACGGCTTTTGCAAGCATAAAATTTCTGCGAAAATTGAAAAAAACCAATAAAAACAAGGTTATATAAATATGGTATTATTTTACCATATGTAGAATGGGGGCTTTAACAAGGTGAAAGCTGATAGAAATGAGCCCCTGCTCCTTCAAAACTAGCTTACAGTTGTGACAATCATTGATTTTGTGATAGCCATTTTCTCAATTGTCCCATAGGATACAAACCCTTAAATCATTGGCACAGAGATAAAGGCGCATCAATGTTTATCCTCGTTGATAATTACGACAGCTTCACATGGAATTTATGGCATTTTCTGTCAGATCTAGGGGCAGAGGTAAAAACGATCCGTAATGATGAGTACACAGCTGATGAATTTATCGAAATGGCGCCGCAAGGCTTTATCATTTCACCTGGCCCTGGGTCACCAGAGGATGCAGGTGTCATTCTTGAGCTGATTGAAAAAGCCAGTGGCTCTATTCCCATCTTTGGCGTTTGTTTGGGGATGCAGGCTATTTGTATGGCGCATGGTGGCAGTTTGATGCGTGTTGATCCGCCAGTTCATGGCAAATTATCTCTTATTACACATGCTGGCACAGGTATATTTGACGGTGTTGAACAGAAGATTCCTGTCACACGTTATCATTCACTTTGCGCGGTACCAGAGCAGTTGCCAGATTGCTTAGACGTCACGGCA
The DNA here is from genome assembly GCA_011524995.1 of Alphaproteobacteria bacterium. GTDB lineage: Bacteria > Pseudomonadota > Alphaproteobacteria > Puniceispirillales > Puniceispirillaceae > UBA685. The sequence goes on from WTJA01000004.1 coordinate 1,700, forward strand.
CGCACTGCAGATGGTTTAATCATGGGGGTCTCTCATACATCGAACCACGTTCATGGTGTGCAATTTCACCCTGAGAGTATCGCGTCAGTGGGTGGGTATCGGATGCTTGCAAATTTCTTAGCCAAATGCGGGCACAACATCCCTGAAACTGCGGCAATTGCCGCTTTCGAAAGCCAAATTATCCGCCTTGATCAAAAATTCCCTGAGCAAATTACATAAGTATAGAGTGTCATATGTCTCATAACCTTGCCCCCCTTATTAATAAGATCACCACAAATCAGCCTTATGAGAGTGCTGACATGCGTGAGGCCTTTACAAGCATCATGTCAGGCGAGGTCTCTGCTGCCCAGATTGCCGCCTTTTTGGTTGGTTTGAAAATGCGTGGTGAAACACCGTCTGATATTGCAGCTGGCGCCCAGACCCTACGCGCTATGGCAACAACCATAACAGCGCCAGAAGGGGCTATTGATATTGTGGGTACTGGCGGCGATGGCGTTGGCACTTACAATATTTCAACGGCCACAGCTTTTGTGCTAGCCGGTGCTGGTGTGACTGTGGCTAAGCATGGCAATCGCGCCGTGTCCTCTAAATCAGGTGCGGCAGATATCCTAACATCGCTGGGTGTGAACTTAGATTGTGACTTTGGCTTGTTAGAGGCTGCCTTAGACGAAGCTGGTGTTTGCTTTTTGATGGCACCTCGGCATCATGCCGCCATGCGTCATGTCGGTCCTATTCGCGCAGAGTTAGGCACTCGCACCATTTTTAACCTATTAGGCCCCCTCTCCAACCCAGCTTTGGTTTCACGCTTAATGGTCGGGGTCTATGATAAGATGTGGCTTCGTCCCTTTGCTGAGGCGCTACACCAGCTTGGCACAACCCATGCGATGATCGTGCATGGCGCTGACGGGTTGGATGAAGCAACAATTACCGGCCCGACCTATGCCGTGATGTTGCAAAATGGCACCATCACAGAGCATGAGTTCCATCCGTCTGACTGTGGTATTTCGCTAGCAAAGGTCGCTGATATCCAAGGCGGCACACCTGATGAAAATGCCGCTGCCTTGCGCGCCTTGCTTAATAATGAGGCTGATGCCAGCACGGCCTATCGTGATATCACACTCTTTAATGCGGCTTTGGCAATGATTGGGACGGGGCATGAAACTGATCTCGCCACAGCCTTTGCACGCGCGACAGACTCCCTATCATCTGGCGCTGCGCAAACGGCGCTGACCTCTCTTATCTCTGTTACTAATCGCGGATGAGGATAGATAGATGGTTGCTGTCTTAGACGAAATTAATGCTACCAAAAGGCAAGAAGTGGCTACGCTAAAAGCGCGCTATTCGCATGCTGATTTATCAGAGCTTGCCGCTGCCGCCGATGCGCCACGTGGCTTTGCAAAGGCGCTGCGCAAAGCATCTGAAACAGGCTATGGATTGATTGCAGAGCTTAAAAAAGCCAGCCCATCCAAAGGGTTGATACGCCCAGATTTTGTGCCGATTGATATCGCCAAAGCCTATGAGGCTGGTGGGGCGACGTGCTTGTCAATCCTAACAGATGAGACCTATTTCCAAGGCCATGAAGCCTATTTACGGAGCGCGAGGTCAGCGGTATCCCTCCCCGTTCTGCGTAAAGACTTTATGATTGACCCTGCGCAGATTATACAGTCTCGCGCCATGGGCGCTGATTGTATCTTATTGATTATGGCATCTTTGTCTGACGACCAAGCGCTTGAATTAGAAAATTGCGCACATGATCTCGGCATGGATGTTTTAATTGAAGTGCATGATGAAGCTGAATTATCCAGAGCCCTGCAGCTTTCTTCGCCCCTGCTTGGGATTAATAATCGCAATCTGAAAACCATGGAAATATCGCTAGAGGTTGGCGCTGCTATGCTTCCGCAATTGCCATCAGATAGAGTGGCGATTGCTGAATCTGGCCTGTTTACGCCCGCTGATTTGGCTTATATGTCAGAAAAAGGGGCGAATTGCTTCCTCATTGGCGAGAGCTTGATGCGTCAGGATGATGTAGAGGCAGCAACAAAAGCCATTCTGGCAAAATAAGGACCGGCTATGAGCGCGCACTTCACACATTTTGACAAGGATGGCCGCAGTCATATGGTTGATGTCGGCGATAAAGCGGTTACCAAACGGGTCGCAGTTGCCAAGGGGCAAATCCTCATGGCCAAGGCGACATTAGAGAAAATCAAAGCTGCTGATTTTGCGAAAGGTGATGTGTTATCTGTTGCTGAATTAGCCGGCATTATGGGCGCTAAACAAACCGCCTCGCTGATACCATTATGTCATCCAATCGGCCTTGATAAAGTATCATTGGTTTTGTCCGTCAATGACGAGGATTGCGCCATTGATATCAGTGCAGAATGCCATGTATCTGGCAAGACAGGTGTGGAGATGGAAGCGTTAACGGCCGTATCAGTCTCTGCCCTCACCATCTATGATATGTGCAAATCGGTTGATAAGGATATGCGCATTACAAATATCCGCCTGACTCATAAATCTGGCGGTAAATCTGGCACTTACGAGGCGTCATAGATGTCACATTTAACACCAGTTGATGAAGCGCTCGCGACTATTCTAGCGGCCTTTTCACCGCTACCATTGCAAAAAACATCTCTCCAATCCGCACGTGGCAAAACGCTCCTAGAAGATGTTATTGCAGGCACCTCGCATCCGCTTGCCGATATGTCATCAATGGATGGATTTGCCCTACGTTCCGAAGATACAGGCACAACGACACCTGTGACAGTCGTGGGTGAATCTGCAGCAGGCGCGCCCTTTGCAGGCACGCTTGAAAAAGGCCAAGCTGTGCGCATCTATACAGGCGCTTATCTTCCTAACGGGGCTGATACCATTATCTTGTTAGAAGAGACAGAAGAACAAGATGGCACTATTTGCGCACCTGCCTCGCTTCCAGAAGGCCGGTTTATTCGTCGCCGCGGCCAAGACTTTGCAAGAGATGATTGCCTCATTCCCGCAGGGTCAGTCTTAACATCGCGTTTGATGGCCTTAGCAGCGTTAGGCCTGCAGTCACAAGTCACAGTGCGCCGCGCGCCGCGCATTGCTATTATTTCTTCGGGCAATGAACTAGTCCCAGCTGGCGGACTGCCACGCTTTGGCCAATTGATTAATTCTAACGCTATCTTTTTAGCGCAAACGCTCACCTCATGGGGGGCAGAGGTCACAGATCTCGGCATCTTACCAGATGAAGAAGGCGCCTTAGCCCAGACATTAAATGATGCCGCTGCCTTTGACTTGATTGTGACAACCGGCGGCGCCTCAGTCGGCAAATATGACTTTATGGCCGCGGATATTGCTAAAAATACTGAATTAGGGTTTTGGAAAATCGCCATGCGCCCTGGCAAGCCACTTATTTTTGGTCACTATGATGGCACGCCCCTACTTGGTTTGCCTGGCAATCCTGTCTCTGTGGCCATTTGTTCGCTTGTCTTTTTGGCGCCCGTGCTTGCCAAGCTCACAGACACCCCAACGCTTGTACCGGCTCCTATTACCGCGATTTCGCAAACTGATTTACCCGAAAATGATCGGCGGCAAGATTATCTGCGCGCGGTCATGACAAAAAATGACGCTGGCCAAGCGCAAGTCACCGCTTTTGCGAAACAAGATAGCGCGATGTGGATGAAAATGGCCGAGGCCAATGCCGTTATCATCCGTGCGCCATTTGCCCCCGCCATTGCAGCAGGCGCAGACGTGATGGCTATACCCCTACCGGCAGAATTTTAAACACAGCCCTTGACTATTTTCTTGATTTGTTCTTTTCTATAAACAGAACATAATCAGAACGGTAGATATGTGAGGGCATTATGTTAACAGCAAAGCAACGCGATTTATTGAATTTTATCAAGTCTTATCAAGAGGCGCAGGATCATGCACCTTCATTTGATGAAATGAAAGATGCTGTCGGTTTGAAATCAAAATCTGGCATTCATCGCCTTGTGAACGCCCTCGAAGAACGAGGCTATATCCGCCGCCTTGCCAATCGCGCTCGTGCGATTGAGATTATTTCATCACCTCCTGCGTCAGACCAAACACCACCATCTGATAGTAATGTTGTTCACGCGCAATTTGGCTCAGATGGCACAAGAAGCCTCCCTTTGCTTGGTAAAATTGCAGCTGGCACACCGATTGAAGCCTTATCCGATCATAGCAATATGCTTGATATACCGGCGACAATGGTGGGGTCTGGTGAACATTTTGCACTTGAAATTGTCGGTGACTCCATGATTGAGGCAGGTATCCATGACGGTGATACGGTTGTGATTAAAAAGACTGACATTGCCAATCATGGGGATATTGTCGTGGCACTGATTGATGAGCATGAAGCCACCTTAAAGACGCTTCGCAAAGAATCAGGACGCATCGGGCTAGAGCCTGCCAATCGGCACTACCAAACACGGTATTTTAGCAATGATGCAGTGCGGATACAGGGCAAGCTGGCCGGCCTCATCCGCCGTTATGGGAATTAGATAAGACAGCTATCCATGCTTTCTGAAGCGATGGCGCCGCTCGCTCTGTTATAGTCACATGATCTTTTGTGATGGTGATAGCGCGCGGCTCTCTTGCGGTATCAAGCCTAT
>WTJA01000004.1:6412-28665 GCA_011524995.1 Alphaproteobacteria bacterium
ACATGATCTTTTGTGATGGTGATAGCGCGCGGCTCTCTTGCGGTATCAAGCCTATGTTGGGTCAGCTTGAGGCATTCTAATCTGTCTTGATCTGAGCGTAAAAATATATAGCCCTCTGCCCTTATTTGCCGTGATAGGTTTTCACAATCAACATCATATCTGGGGCGTGAAATAACAAGATCGCGGTTATCGAAGGGAATAAGGCAAGTGGTGCGGCAGTGGTAGGTGATGGTACTTTGTGCTTTGCCTAAGAGCCGGTCGAGAGACCCCTGCCAAAAGGGCGATAATGACGCTGTCTGCCATCTCACCCCACCCTGTTGGAGAACAAAGCGTGTCTCCTGCGCGTGAAGCCATAATACCGCCTGCGGCCTCGGTGTCATGACCCACACTCCTATCACAACGACAAGTCCCGCCACCCCGATATATCTTTGCCAGCCCGTCTGATAGAGGGCAAAGCAAGTGATAAATAAGACAGGCAAAAACAGGCCATGAGGTGGTTTTAGAAAGGCCAGCACCTCAAAAGTGGCTGTTGAGGAGGCAATAAAAATGAGGCCCTGTAATGCGCAATCCATGAGAGGCGCGATAATAGACGTGGCCGAAAGAGGCACTAGCAAAAGATAGGCTAGAAATAACGGCATAATGACAAACCCCGTTAAAGGAATGGCAAGCAAATTTGCAAATAAGCCAAGCGGTGCGATGAACCCAAAATGATATAATGCAATGGGTGCTGTTGTAATAAAGGCTGCGCAGGAGCTAACGCTTAGGTAACAAAACCCTCTCATCAGAAAGGAGGTCCGTTTTAACAAGGGAGAGCCCCGCAACGACGCGAGACAAGCCACAATGCCGTAGGTTGCCGCAAATGATAATTGCGCTGCTGGAAAATATAATGTGGAGGGGGAGAGAAGTAAAAATAACAGGGCAATCAGATGTAGATTGCGCATCGTAATCAGGTGGCGATCTAGTAAAATGGCTAGCATAATGATAACAGCCAAACCAAATGCCCGCATGGCACTAAGCGGTGCTCCGGACAGACCTAGATAAAATAAGCCAGATGCCAAGGCAAGGAGTGCCGCAAGCTTGTGAGGGGTAATTCGTCCCGTAAACTCTTCTCTTATGGCCAATATCAATCTGACAAATAGATACACACCAAAACAAAATAGGCTCATATGAAGGCCTGATATCGCTAAGAGATGAGACAGTCCTGAATGGCGAAAGGCCGTGATGATGTCACTATCTTGAAAGTCGCGTGTGCCAGTGAACATAGCTTTACCGATGAGCGCCGCTTGTGGGGAAAGGTCATGTTCAATCTGAGACGTGAGAGACTGGCGAATGCTAGCTATCCCCCTTTTGTCGTCTGTTGTTTGTTTGAAGATTGGAATGCGATAGCCATAAGCAGTGGCAATTACCCCTTCCCGCCATGCTTTCCGGCGATAATCCGGCCATCCGGCAAAGAGCGGCGGCGTTAACGGAAACAAGGTGACATCAGCGGCTATCCTATCACCGGCTTTGATAACAACAGCGCGTGGATAATCGCTTATCACACGCACACGCCCCTCAAATAATTGACCGTCTATCATGGGGTTTCGGACAAAAAAGCGCCATCGATGCCCGGCCTGCCTCTCAGCTTTATCTATCACGCCTGCCAAACTCACCTTGTCTATTTGCGAGATGAGTGGTTTGGCTAAACACGCTTGCTCAAAAGCTGAGGCGGCACCGCCTATCGCACACCAAATCAGAAGTATTTTAGGCAACATAGGAGATGGTAAGCGCGGCATGCTAACCACAATGAGCCGCAAGGCAGCCGCACATCCCACAATGAGACCGAAGAAAGAGGCTGTCGCGCTATAATCGGCCAACAGAATGCCACACATCAACGCCACAACATACCAGCCATATCGGTCAACTGGCATTTGCGGCGGCTTGGCCTCTGCACTTATGGCCATAATTCATTCCTATATTTAGACTTTCGGGTGGAAGCGCACCTCATTTTGCGCTAGACCCAACAATGACAGCATTAATCTTTTTTAAAAAATGAACCTTTCATTTTAGCAAAATATAAAGGCGCTTATCCTATGGCCATTGTGACTCGTTTCGCCCCTTCTCCGACAGGCTATCTTCATCTTGGTGGCGCGCGCACAGCGCTATTCAATTATGTGTTTGCGAAATCGCAAGGCGGGAAATATTTGCTGCGGATTGAGGATACGGATAAGGCGCGTTCGACGAGTGACGCCATTCATGCCATTCATGAAGGCTTATCTTGGCTTGGATTGGAGGGCGATGCCCCTGCTGTTATGCAATCAGAACAAGAAGCACGTCACCGCGAGGTAGCTGCTACCTTATTGGAAAATGGTCATGCGTATCGCTGTTATCTCTCTGACGCGCAACTCGACACCTTGCGCCAAAAGGCAAAAGAGGACGGTGTGGCACTCCGCTCCCCGTGGCGTGACCCAGCCTATCACGACACATCTGGTGAGCAAAATGATGACTTTGTTATCCGCCTGCGCATGCCTGATGAGGGTGACTTAAGCATTTCTGATCTAGTGCAAGGTAAGGTAACGGTGACTGCGACACAACTTGATGATATGGTCCTATGTCGCTCTGATGGCAGCCCGACCTATATGCTTGCGGTTGTTGTGGATGATCATGATATGGGTATCACGCACATTATCCGTGGGGATGACCATTTGAATAATGCCTTTCGCCAGATGGTCATTTATCAAGCCATGGGATGGGATATCCCTGACTTTGCGCACATTCCTCTTATTCATGGTCAAGATGGCGCTAAATTGTCAAAGCGTCATGGTGCCGTCGGTATTGAGAGCTATCGCGAGGATGGCTATTTACCTGAAGCGATGATAAATTATCTGATGCGTCTTGGCTGGTCGCATGGCGATGAAGAATTATTCACCATGGCACAAGCGATTGACTGGTTTGATATTGCGAAGGTGGGTAAGGCCCCATCTCGCTTTGATGTTGATAAGCTACGGTCGGTGAATCACCATCATTTGCGTGAGGCGTCTCCGGACACATTGGCAGCTCTCATCCTTGATAAGGCTGATGCGCCGGTATCAGAGGATGCCACATCTCGTTTGTTAACGCTGATGCCTCTCCTCACAGAGCGTGCCATGACCCTTGTTGAACTCTGTCAGGGACAAGATTATCTAATTTATGATGGCACACCAGCCATGACAGAGGATGCTGCCGCCCTCTTAACTGACGAGGCAAAAGGGATACTGGCTGAGTTTGCAGATAGCCTACCAGACGCGTTGGACACGCTAGACCAATTGAAAGAACATCTTAACGCATTTCTAGAGGCCCGCGGCTTGAAGATGAAACATATTGGTTTGCCACTTCGTGCTGCGTTAACTGGCACAAAACAATCGCCGTCAATCACTGATATTATTGTCGCTTTGGGTGTAAAAGAAGTCAAAAGAAGGATAGAGAGTATTTGCAAATAGAACCCGTTTGGGCTATGATGCGCGCGTCATAATAAACGAAGCAGTCGTATTTATTGGGGAGTACGCATCAAGCTACCTTGGGGGACATACCATGACGTCAAACACAAAAATCATGACGCTAACTGATAAAGAAGCAGGCACTGAAGTAGAATTGCCTGTGCTATCTGGTTCCGTTGGCCCCGATGTCATCGACATTCGCAAATTATATGGCCAAACAGGCATGTTTACCTATGATCCAGGCTATGGTGCCACCGGGTCATGTGAATCAGGCCTTACATATATCGATGGGGAAAAAGGCATCCTTCTACATCGTGGCTATCCTATTGAACAGTTGGCCGATCAAGCAGATTTCCTTGAAGTGGCCTATTTGCTATTAAATGGCGAGTTGCCAAATCAGGACGAGAAAGCCGAATTTGATGATGCGATCACGCATCATACAATGGTTCATGAACAGCTTTCTAATTTCTATCGCGGCTTCCGTCGTGATGCGCACCCAATGGCCATTTTGTGTGGTGTGACAGGCGCGTTATCTGCCTTCTATCATGACTCAACAGATATCTCAGACCCGGCACAGCGCCAGATTGCGTCTCGCCGTCTGATTGCAAAGATGCCGACTTTGGCTGCGATGGCCTTTAAATATTCAATGGGCCAGCCATTCAACTACCCACGCAACAATCTCAATTATGCTGAGAACTTCTTGCAGATGTGCTTTGCCGTCCCTGCTGAAGATTATGTGGTAGACCCGGTATTGGCAAAAGCGATGGATAAAATCCTTATCCTTCATGCTGACCATGAACAAAATGCATCAACATCAACTGTTCGCCTTGCGGGCTCATCTGGCGCCAACCCATTTGCCTGTATTGCTGCTGGTATTGCCTCATTGTGGGGCCCGGCTCATGGTGGCGCAAATGAAGCCGTGCTCAATATGCTGAACGAGATTGGCGATAAGAGCCGCCTCGCAGAATATGTTGAGCGTGCGCGTTCAAAAGATGACCCATTCCGCCTATTCGGCTTTGGTCACCGCGTATATAAGAATTTTGACCCACGCGCTAAAGTGATGCGTGAAACATGTCATGAAGTTCTAAATAAGCTTGGTATCAATGACCCGCTCCTTGAGCTTGCTATGGAGCTTGAAGAGCTAGCGCTGCGTGATCCTTATTTCGTAGATAAGAAGCTTTATCCGAATGTTGATTTCTATTCAGGCATCATTTTGAAGGCGCTTGGTTTCCCAACATCCATGTTCACAGTGTTATTTGCTGTTGCAAGAACAGTGGGTTGGATTTCACAGTGGAACGAAATGATTGAGGACCCCACACAGCGTATTGGCCGCCCACGCCAGCTTTACACAGGCCCTGCGGCACGCGATTTCAAAACAATGTCAAATCGCTAAGATATTTGGACATGAATATAAAAAGGCAGCCTAAGAGCTGCCTTTTTTAATGGGAAAGCGCTTGATATATAGCTTCCTCAAACGAGGCGTGTTCTCCGGTGAGCATCTCTTGCAGCTGTTTGGCATCTTTTTGGTGATGTGCAATGACGTTCGGATAATCCTCCCACATTTGGGTAAGTTGCTGAGCCAATACTTCTGCTTTCGCGTCTTGATTCAAAAAGAAGGGATAGAGAGGCTTGCCAAGCAAAATATTTGGCAAAATGGGATCAGCGAGCTTAAAACGCTGTTTCATAATAAGGGTTGTTAGCCAATTGAGGCGATAGGCTGTCACACCAGGTAAGCCAGATAACGCTGTCTCTAATGTGACGGTACCTGAAGCAGCCATCATCAGATGAGACGCGCCGACGGCCTGCTGAAATGACTCCCGCCCCGTTACAATTGAAATGGAAATGGCTTGGTTTTCAACTATTTGCGTTAAGAGCGGCGCCATAGCCTCAGTTGTTGCGATGGTCACCTCGCATTCAAAGCGAGATGATAGCTGTGCCACAGCGGTAAGAAAGGTAGGAAGACAGGCCTCTATTTCGCTTTTCCGTGAACCAGGCAGCAATAGAAGCTGGCAAATATCATCATTGGGACGCGAGGGGATTGTTGCTTGATAGGCTGCGGGGTGACCGATAAAATGTGTTTTTAAATTCGTATCATCCCATAAGGGGGCTTCTTGCGGGAAAAGGCACAGCATCTCATCAAAAGCCTCAGCAAATATATCTTTCCGCCCTGCGCCATAAGCCCAAATAGTCGGTGCGACCATATGAATGATCGGGGCAGACCAGCCTTGCTCTTTCATCTTTGCCCGCAATATTTGTGCTAATTTTAGCGAAAACCCTTTGCTATCAACGGTGTAAATCACCTCAGGGCGTGTTTCACAAATGGTTGTCACAATATGATTTAATAATTGTTTCAACCGGCGATAAGAGAGTAGCGCATCCCAAACACCAATGATATGAAGCGCTTCATAATTGGCGATGGATTCGAGCCCCTCAGCTACCATAGCAGGGCCACCTACCCCAGTCCATTTGGTAATTGTTTGCGATTGCGCGCGCATCAGTGAAGCGGCGAGTTTATCACCTGAAACCTCCCCTGCTAGAATGAATGCGTGTGCCATTTTCCGCGTTTCGCCTTAAGTTGATTGCCGATAGCTCATCAAAACAATATTGGCCGTGCGGCACGCCGCTTCAATATCTTCAAGCGGGTCAGCTAAGAGGCAATATAGCTCCTCTAACGCGATATGTGTCACACCAGCCTCTTGCAGAGCCGCTAGCGTCTCTTTGCCAAAAACAGGCGGATCTAATAGCTTATTTTGGCTCTTTTTACTACCTTTTAGAAATAATCGACAAGGCATATCAGATGATAGGAAAGGCACTGAGCGAGCAATCATCTCATCTGTTCCCTCTGCTGCTTCAATGGCAACAATATGCGCACCTTGTACCATTAAGGACTGCCCCACATCATAAGGGCTAAGGGCATTATGACACGCTTGTGCCACCTGTAATGTATCTTGTGCTTCTTGCGAGACATCACAGTGATAATCAGAGGGGATGATATGCCCCGGCATAACCTGCGCCGTTGGTATGACTTGCAAGCCAGCTTGATTTAACACAGCCATCATTGCCATGAGGGCCGCATTATCGCCCTGTGGCAGGGCCTGCGCTAGGATGGCTTGCGCTGTCGCATCAATCGGCCCCGCTGCTAGGGCGGAACGCTCAACCTTACCAACAAGAATAAGATGGGCGATACCCTCTGATTTTAAATGCGCAATAATGCTTTCAATTTCTGTAAGATAAAAGCTAGCAGAGGTGGCAAGACCATCATCACAAAGCCCATTTAGCCCAATCACATGCACATCATGTGTGGTTTGTGCGACGGAGATCACTTTCTGCGGAAGGTCCCCTGCCCCAGCAATAACAGCTAGCTTCATGATTAATCCTGTTTTGCTAGGCAAAGCGGACGCCCTGCCACAGCTTCGATAAATTCGATGATATGTGCGACTTCCTCACTAGTTGCCATCGTGTTTTTGGCATCTTGGAGCCTATCTTCAAACAAGCCATCGCCCATGAAGATCAGGTCGTACGCCTGTTTAATGGCTTGTCTTGTCTCACGATCAAGGCCCCGGCGTTTCATTCCTACCAAATTGACGCCATTTAACACGCCTCTTTCGCCATAGACAGCCCCAAAGGGAATGACATCACCCACCACCGCTGTGACACCGCCGATAACAGCATCATGGCCAATACGGACAAATTGATGAGCGGCTGAAAAGGCACCAAAATAGACATTATCGCCTACAACCACATGACCACCTAGCGCCGCATTCTGCGCCAAGATCATATTATCGCCAATGATGCAGTCATGCCCCACATGGCTAGATGCCATGAAAAGCCCGTTATTGCCAATGACCGTTTTCATGCCGCCTATTTTTGTACCAGGATGCATTTGGCAATGTTCACGAATGATATTACCTTCGCCAATCAGTAATTGTGATGGTTCCCCTTCATATTTAAAATGCTGGGGTGCATGACCTAAACTGGCAAATGGGAAGATCTCGCAGCCTTGACCAATTGAGGTATGACCGTCAATCACCACATGTGATTTTAACCTCACATTATCGCCAAGGATCACATTTGGACCGATAACACAATATGGGCCGATTTCGACATTTGTGCCAAGCTGAGCCTTGGGATCAATGATAGCTGTTTGATGTATCTGAGACATAGGGCGTCTTACATCCTTACCGTGATGCGTTAGGGTCAACAATCATCGCAGAGAATTGAGCCTCTGTGACTTTTTTACCTTCAATATGAGCTTCACCTTCAAATTTCCACAAAGGACCGCGAGATGACACTTTCTTCACTTTGAGCTCTAACAAGACGCCAGGTGTCACTGGCTTACGGAACTTCACAGAGTCAATCGTTGTGAAAAAGACGAGCTTGCCTTCTGTATCCACCTCATCTGAGGCTGAGACAAGGCAACCGGCTGTTTGTGCCATGGCTTCGACAATTAAGACACCAGGCATCACCGGATGACCTGGGAAATGCCCCACAAAATAAGGCTCGTTGCTGCTAACAGCACGAACACCTGTTGCGCTCTCACCAGCTACAATATCAACAACCTTATCAATAAGAAGGAATGGCGGGCGGTGGGGAATGGCCTCTAGAATTGCACCATAATCCATTTCTGTTACGTTATCAGACATGCGAGTTCCTCACTTTTGATGACTTAATTTTCGTAGCGCGACTTGTTCACGCCAATGTTGTTTGGCAGGCTGCGCCGGAAATCCAGCATAGGTCCCTTTGTTATCCAATGTTTTGGTGACCTTTGACCCCGATAAGATGACTGAGCCAGACGCAATAGAGACATGGTCCTTCACGCCTACCTGTGCGCCGATGATACAATTTTCGCCAATCTCTGCACTGCCGGCAATACCAGTTTGGGCAAGGATAAGCGTATTTTTTCCAATCACTACATTATGCGCAATATGGATGTGATTATCGAGCATGGCATGTGCCCCAATTTTTGTATCACCTAATACCCCGCGGTCAATGGTACAGTGGCTGCCAACATTGGCCCCATCATCAATCGTTACAAGCCCAAGATGAGGCAAGCGCACCGCGCCGTTATCGGTCATCTCAAAGCCAAACCCCTCTTTGCCAATCACGGTTTGCGGCGCAATTTTGACATCTTTTCCTAGTCTCGAGGATTGCATCATGACCTGGTCACCAATCTGGGACCTATCGCCAATATGGCAATGCGCATCAATAACACAATGCGCCCCAATCACGACATCATCACCTATCACAACATTCGGGCCAATGATGGTCAGCGGACCGATGACAGCGTTTTTGCCAATCTGTGCAGAGGATGAAATTTTTGCACTTTTCGCTAAGCGAGGCGTAGGTGACGTCGCATAAAGATGCTGCAATGCCTTGGCAAAGGCCAGTCTTGGATTTTGCGCAACTAAGATTGTGCAAGTCTCTGGCGCGGCTGCACTCAAATCCTGCTTAGTGATAATGACACAAGAGGTTAGATTTTGGCATTGCGCCATATAGTCGTCACTGGCAGCTAGCACCACATGACCAGCCGATGCCTCAGATGGATGGGCAGCCCCCGAAACCATGAGGGTGCCGTCACCTGATACAAACGTTACCTCAGCAAGCTGAGCAAGCTCTTGGGCGGAGATAGGTGATGTACAGGGGTAGAAATCAGGATGAATTGCCATCGTTACTTCACCTTAAAAAGGCAACTCCCCTACTTCAATTCTTGCATTTTTTGTGCGCTCATTTAACAAGGCGAGAACTTCATCACTAATGTTTAAGCCTGGGCGGAAAATCAAGGCTGTTTCTTTCGTTAACACAAAATCTAACTGCTCTCTTGTGGCAATTTCTGTGATAATTTCAAAGGCGAGTTGACGAAGCTGTTCTTGTGCTTGACCAAAAGCTTGGTCTAAGGAATTTCTCTTGAACTGAATTTCCTTTTGAATTGCGGATACCTGCTCCTGGAAGGCTTGGACCTCATCAGCAAAATCTGTCTCGCTCAAAAGGGACCGTTTCAGGTTCAATTCTCTTTCCGCTTGCAGCAATGCCTCTTCTTCAACCTGAAATTCTTTTTGAAATTCAGCGCGCTTTGAATCTAGCAGCGATCTAATAGTATTCGTCGCCTCAGCGTTGCGCAAAACATAAGGCAAATCAATCAGACCAATACGGCTAATCGAATAATTATTGCTTACCCCATTATCCTGCGCTTGCGCTGTGCCGCCAGTCATCATGACGAGCAACAGCGCTATAAAACGAAGATAGGTCCCAGCACCTTGCATATTACAACCTTGTGCCAATGGTGAATTGGAAGCGTCTTGTTCTGTCATATGACTTTTTGTTCACAGCATCCGCCCAATAGAAAGAGAGCGGGCCAATCGCCGTATCCCATAACAAACCAAAACCAACAGATGTACGCATATCTTTATCATTCGCGCCCTTCACATTGGCCGGATAATCAGTCCCCCACAACGCACCATAGTCAGAATAGACTGTCCAACGAAGCCCTAAATCTTCACTGAACCCGGCATTTGAGACCAACTCAAACGACCCTGAATAGAAATTGTTACCGCCCACAGACGCGTTGTTGCCTGTGTCGCGTGGACCAATACCACCGCCATCAAAGCCACGAACTGAGCGACCACCAAGGAAGAAACGAGATGACTGTGTTACTTTTTCCCCAAGTCCGCTTACTGTCCCGCCTCTGAATTTTGCACCAAAGACAAAGGTGTTGAATTCAAATGGCTTATAATAGCTCGCTGTTACAACAGATTTTAAATAGGACACGTCCCCGCCTACCCCGGCAAACGTCTCTGAGATAGAGGCCTGGTAGCCATCAGAGGGGTCAAAGCGGTTATCTCGCTTATCAATACCAAGCGTGTATGAGACAGACGAGCTAAGCAATGTTTTCCCTTCTTCCCCAGTCGAAGAGGCCGCTGTTGTCGATTTAGAATTACTCTTCTTCTCAGCAATTTCATAGCCGATACGGTGATAAATATCATTGGCAGCACTGAAGCGTACGGCAAAATCAAAACCACGGCTCTTTGAGGTGTAGGTTGATGATTTCGTGACGTCATTAAAGAAGGCTGCGCTCGCTGATAAATCACGATCTAAGAAATAAGGCTCTGTAATGCCGGCACGGAAGTTTGTGGCAGATTCCGAGAGACCGACTGACAGCTGGGCGCTACGACCTGTCCCAAGGAAGTTACGTTCGTTAATACCGAAATTGGCAGAGGCTTTATCGATGGTTGAATAGCCCACGCCAATCTGAAGATCACCTGTTGATTGCTCATCAACTGTGATTTCTGTCACAGTTTGTTCATCAGAGGAGCCTCTGAAATTCTGGACATCTACACGACTAAAGAACCCAAGGTTACGAATATCTCGAATGGAATTATCAAGCTTCAACTGGTTAAAGGCATCACCCTCAACTAGCTGCATTTCACGTCTGACAACGCGGTCTAATGTTCTGTTATTATTGATAATATCGATGCGTTCTACATAGTTCTTGCGCGCTGAACCAATATGAAGATGGACATCCAAAACGCCTGTTTCGGGGTCTGTATTCACTTCTGGTGCAACATTCACAAAAGCATAGCCGAGTGTACCAAGGCGATTTGTGACGTTTAATAGTCCCTGCTCTAAGAAGCGCACATCATACCATTCATCGGGCTCTAATGGCACTTCATCTAGCAAAGTCGCAATATCAACGCCTTCAATATCAGACGACATTGAGACAGCCCCGTTTTTATAGCGCACACCTTCAGTGAGCTCAAACGTCACCGCAAAACCAGACCGGTCTGGAAGCAGGCCGCCTTGTGCCCGCTGGATATCAATATCGGCATAGCCGCGCGATAGATAGAATTGACGCAAAAGACGCATGTCAAAATTCAAGCGTCCTTCATCATATTTATCGCTGCTAGACAAAAAGGCCCACCATCTCACTTCACGGCTAGAGATAACCTGACGCAAGGCTCTATCTGAGAAATTCTGGTTGCCTGAGAATTTGATAGATGAAATCTTAATCAATGGCCCCTCATCAACTTCAAATACCAAATCAACACGATTATTTGGCAAAGTGATGATTTGAGGCTCAACACGTGCGGCATAACGACCGGCCAGGCGATAGATAGATAGCAGTTTTTGGGTGGCTTCGATGGCAAGCTGATCGGTGTAAATACGGCGCGGCTGAATATTCAACTCAGTTAACAAGGCATCATCTTTTAAGACGTCATTACCTTCAATGTTAATCCGGTTTACAATCGGGTTTTCCAACACCTCAACTTCAACTGTTGTGCCATTAATGGCAATATTGACATCCTTGAAGAGCTTTGTTTCGAACAAGCGGGAAATCGTCGTGTTCAGCGTCGATGCTTTAACGCTATCCCCTAAAACGATGGGCATATAGCTGAGAATAGTGGAGGTGGCTACGCGCTCATTGCCGCGAATAACAATTTCTTCTACTGTTACCGCTTCATTTGAAAGAGACTGTGCTGTCACAGATGACAAGCCAGCCCCTAAAACCACACAAATAACAGCCAAAAATCTCAAGAGCGGCATGCCTTCACTCCCCATAAATAAGTCCTGTATAACTGTACGATGAAACAGGCCTGAAAATCAAAGGATGATTGGCAAAAATCAGTGCTAAGGGCAAAATTTTGGAATCAAAGACGAGTAGCTATCATACAGAATGAGGAAGAGCATCAATGACATCAAAAACGCCGTTCCTAGCCGCAACAATATGTTTTGCACCTTATCGGAAAGCGGACGACGTAAAATGGCTTCGATAGAGAATAGCATCAAATGACCGCCATCGAGTGCTGGCACGGGTAGCAAATTTACTAGGCCCAAGTTGATGCTAATCAGCGCAACAAAAATAACAAAACTTACCCATCCCGCACGCGCAGCATCACCACTAATCTTCGCGATTTTGACAGGGCCGCCAATTTCCCCTTCATTTAATTGACCTGTTGCCATGCGGCCAATGCCACGTAGCATCGCGCCAGCTAGTGCAAAACTATCAATCGTGCCTTGCCAGAGGCTTTCTCCTACACCTAATTGCCTGAAATCACCTGTCACTGATTGCACACCCAGATAGCCATATTTGACGCGCATTTGCTCAGAGCAGAGCTCTTGTGGCGTGACAATTACATCTTGAACGCCGCCCTCTCTTTCAATTGTGAAAGCAAGAGGCTTGTTTGGATTTTCAGATACTAAGGCTTTTACATCATTAAATTGTGCGGTTTCATACCCATTGACCGCCAAGATGACATCACCTGGCTGCAATCCCGCCTCATAGGCTGGCGAATCTGGCATCACATCGCCTACAACTGGTTGAATATATAATTTGCCGACAGCCACATAAACCAACGCAAATAACAGGATGCCAGTGATAAAATTGGCCGCTGGACCGGCAGCCACAATGGCCATCCGTGCTGGCAGAGAGGCTGCTGCAAATGAGCCTTTAATATAGCGAGAGGCTTCACTTGTCATGCTGGTGGCATTTTCGTCACCACGCATTTTTACATAACCACCCAATGGCAAAGCAGCGATACGCCATCTCGTGCCATGACGGTCTATCCAATGATATAATTCAGGCCCAAAGCCGATGGAAAACACATCAACGATTACCTTGTTTTTGCGTGCCACCCAATAATGTCCAAACTCATGAATGAACACAATAGGTGTTAAAACAACTAAAAAAGCGATGATGTTGGTAATGATGCCAAAGCCAGACATGTCGGTTTTATCTCACTATTTAAAGGTGTTTTGTCGTGAATTCACGGACCGCATGGTCGAGGTCAAAAACTGCCTCTAAAGATCCTGCCTCCCCATCAAAATGGGTGTTCAATGCCTGGTCGACAAGATCTGCAATGGCGAGAAAGCCTACTTTATCTTGTAAGAATGCCATCACCGCGACTTCATTTGCGGCATTCAGAATGACACCAGCTTTAGCCTCGGCATCAATCACTTGTTTAGCGAGCTTGTAGGATTTGAATTTTTCCTCATCAATTGAAAGGAACTCTAATTGTCCCTGCTTCACAAGATCAAGGACAGAGACACCAGATACGAGACGTTTAGTGTCACCAAATGCATAGGCCAATGGCAACTTCATATCTGCTGTCGCCATATGCGCAATGACGCTCCCATCAATGAAATCAACCATGCCATGCATAAGGCTCTGCGGATGGATGATCGCATCTAACTCATCTGCCGTCGCCGAGAATAGATGTGCGGCTTCAATCAACTCCAATCCCTTATTCATCATGGTTGCGCTATCGATAGATATTTTCGCGCCCATCACCCAATTCGGATGCGCTAAGGCATCTTGTCTTGTAACATCTGCTAGCTCTGCCATTGTATGATGCAAGAACGGCCCCCCAGATGCCGTCAGCGTTATTTTCGTCACTTCAGACCTATCATGCCCCTGAAGGCATTGATGAATGGCATTATGCTCTGAATCAACGGGAATAAGGCGTGCGCCACATTGCGCCACAAGCGGCATAACGAGGTGCCCCGCAGAAACCAGTGATTCTTTGTTTGCCAAGGCAATGGTTTGCCCAGCATTTACAGCCGCCACAGTAGAAGATAATCCGGCCATGCCGACAATCGCTGCCACGACCAAATCACAAGGGCGGATAACCATCTCATCAATGGCCGCCTCACCTGTTAAAATTTCGCACGGATCTGATAGTAGCTCACGCAGGGATGCCGCTCGGCCTTCATCGGGAATAGCTACAAAATCTGGCTGAAATTCTGCAATGATTGAGGCTGCTTTTTCAATATTCTGATGTGCCGAAAAACCAGCCAGTCTATAGTCGTCAGGATAACGGCGAATAAGTGACAAGGCATTATCGCCAATCGTCCCGGTGCCACCTGCTATGATAATCGATTTCATCACACTGAGCCTATAGAAGCGTGAAGGAAAAAACTGGTAAGACAAACAGATAGCCATCAAACCTGTCTAAAAATCCGCCATGACCGGGGATAAGGTTACTACTATCTTTTACCGCTAGCCGGCGCTTCACAAAGCTCTCATAGAGGTCACCAGATTGACCTAAAATCGCAATGACACTACCTGCGACAAGAGGATTGGTATGAAAGCCTAATAGGTAGGGAGCCACCAAAAAAGCGGCAAATACAGAAAATACCAGCCCCCCAATTGCACCAGAGATGGTTTTGCCTGGTGAAATAGCAGGCGCTAATTTAGGTCCCCCGATACGTCGCCCAACGAAATAGGCACCGATATCCCCGGCCGCTATCACAAAGGCAATGGCAAGAAATAATGGCGCAGCATTTGACAAATTTGTCAGGTTGGAGAGGCTGATGAGTGCTAACAAAAAGACAAAGGTAAAGAGTGTGGCATAAAGCGCGCGCTTCGTGACGAGATATACCGCACCAATTGCAAGCGCAGCAGCCACTGATAGCATCGACTGATCAGAGCCCCCGATATATCCCACAACAGACGCAAAGGAGATGAGGCAAAATAGCAGCCAAAATCCCTTTCGGCCTTCAGAAAACAGCGTTGACACCTCATAGATAAGAAAGGCCTGAATAATCACTATCGAGAGCAATAAAGGAAAGCCACCATATGCCACACCGCCGATCAAAGGGATAAGGACACCAATCCCAATTATGCGCTGTTTCACATCACCCATGAGGCTCTCACGCTTTCTTAGAGGATTGTTGTGGCATATCATCACCACCAAAGCGACGCTTCCGACCTTCAAAAGCTTCTAGCGCTTTATCTAGCTCTGCCTCTGAGAAATCAGGCCAATAACAGTCAGTAAAATAAAGCTCTGCATAGGCTGATTCCCACAAGATAAAATTCGATATCCGATATTCACCGCCTGTGCGAACCAGCAAATCAATATTAGGCAACTCTTTAGTTTGCAGACGCGCCTTCACAGCTGCCTCTGTCCCCTCAGCATATGACTGTTCATCGTTGGTCAGTGATGCAACGGCCTGCATTAAATCCTGCTTGCCACCATAATTGACAGCGATTGATAAATTCAGCCCATCATTCGCAGCCGTTTGCGCCATTGCATCTTCGAACAGTGCCTGCAGATCCTGGTCAAAAACAGAGATATCACCAATAATGCGCAACTTTACATTATCGGTAATCAGGCTTTCCATATCCTGCATAAGGAAGCGGCGCATCAATTCAATGAGGCCTTTCACCTCTGCTTGTGGGCGCTTCCAATTTTCTGTCGAAAAAGCAAAAACGGTGAGATAGGAAATGCCTTTCTCATGCGCAGACTTTGATATTTCCTTTAAAACAGAACTACCTTGATTGTGGCCGCGCAAAATCTCTAGCCGGCGTTGTTTTGCCCAACGCCGGTTACCATCCATAATAATGGCAAGATGATGCGGAACCATGCTGCTAACCTAGACTTGTGTAATATCAGCTTCTTTGTCAGCTAACATTTTATCAATTTTAGCAATAAAATCATCGGTGACTTTTTGGATCTGACCTTCTAAACCATGACGCTCATCTTCTGAGATAGCCGAATCTTTTTCATCCTTGCGCACAGTTTCAATCGCATCACGACGAATATTACGCACAGCGACACGAGCCGCTTCAGCATATTTGCCAGCTACTTTTACAAGCTCTTTGCGTCTATCTTCTGATAATTCTGGCACAGATACGCGAATGACATTGCCCTCTGCCATCGGGTTTAACCCGAGGCCAGACTCACGGATAGCTTTTTCAGTGGCACTCACGAGGCCAGCATCCCAAACAGATACGGTTAGCATCCGTGGCTCTGGCACAGAGATATTAGATACTTGGTTCAACGGCATGCGTGCGCCATAGGCATCAACAGTAATCGGCTCTAGCATCGCTGTGCTAGCACGTCCCGCGCGAAGACCAGCCATCTCGCCAGAAAAGTTACTGACGGATGAGTCCATGCGACGTTTAACATCATCCATATCCAAATTAGACATGTTCATCTCCTGTAAATCGGTTGATTATTCAGCTTCTTTCACAATCGTAAACGGACCGTCATGTTTCAAGACGGCATCAAACCCACCTGACTCTGTGATTGAAAACACTAAAATAGGAATTGAATTCTCGCGCGCAAGTGAAATGGCAGAGGCATCCATCACGCGCAAATCACGAGACAAGACTTCCATATATGACAAGGTATCAAAGCGTTTTGCTTCTGGGTTTTTCTCAGGGTCTGAATCATAAACCCCATCCACTCTTGTGCCCTTTAACAAGGCATGGCAATTCATCTCTGATGCGCGCAAGGCAGCCGCTGTATCAGTGGTAAAGAATGGGTTACCTGTACCAGCTGCGAAAATCACAACACGCCCCTTCTCCATATGGCGCATTGCCCGGCGGCGGATATAAGGCTCACAAACAGCTGAGATAGGAAGCGCCGACATAACGCGAACAGGCACATCAATTTTCTCTAATGCATTTTGCATAGCTAGTGCGTTCATCACTGTTGCCAGCATGCCCATATAGTCGCCTGTGGCGCGTTCCATACCCGCAGCAGCGCCAGACACGCCGCGGAAGATATTACCGCCCCCAATCACAAGGCACACTTCGATATTTTGCGCCACAACATCAGCAATCTCACCAGCCACGCGTGCCACCATGTCTGTATCAATCCCATAGGACTGACTTCCCATGAGAGATTCACCAGAAATCTTTAAAAGGACACGCTTATATTGATATTGTTGAGGCTGACCAGACATCGAATAGCTCTAATAGTTATCGTCGCAAATGCGAGTAAAATTTGCCCAATGTTACAGGGTAAATTGGAATATGACTAATGAAAATATAAAAAAAACCAGCTGACTGTAAGGCAGCTGGTTTTAAAATTCTTATGACAACAAATTTAGTTGCCTAGCTGAGCTGCCACTTCAGCGGCGAAGTCAGTTTCTTCTTTTTCGATACCTGCACCGAGGTTGAATTGTGCAAAGGCTGTCATGGCAATATCAGCACCGGCATCTTTGCCCGCTTTTGACACTACGTCGCCAACACGGCTTTCACCATCAATGACAAATGTCTGCTCAAGCAATACCACTTCTTGGTAGTATTTGCGCATACGGCCTTCAACCATCTTTTCAGCGATTTCTTGTGGCTTACCAGACGCTTTGGCTTGTTCAATCAAGACGTCGCGCTCACGTGCCACCATATCCTTGTCCAAATCTTCAACTGACAAGCTAGCTGGTGATGTCGCAGCAATATGCATGGCAAGCTGCTTGCCAAGTGCAGTCAAAGCATCTGAGCCTGCTGTTGAATTAAGGCCAACAAGAACACCGATACGGCCAAGGCCATCAGCTACGGCATTGTGAAGATATGGCACAACAACACCCGCTTCAACAGATACTTTTTCCATACGGCGCAATGTCATGTTTTCGCCAATTGTCGCGATCTTTTGTGTGAGCTCTTCAGCAACATTACGGCCTGTGTCAGGGTATGCCATCGCATTGAGGGCATCCATGTCATCAGCATCAAGCGCTAGCTTCGCAAGGGTTGACGCGAAATTTTGGAACTCTTCGTTACGAGACACAAAGTCTGTTTCTGAGTTCAACTCAATCATCGCACCACGATTGCCATCAACGGCAACGGCTACGAGACCTTCAGCTGCGACGCGGCCAGATTTCTTTGCGGCAGCGGCTAGGCCCTTTGTGCGGAGCCAATCAACAGCGGCGTCCATATCGCCATTTGTTTCATTCAGCGCTTTTTTACAATCCATCATGCCTGCGCCTGATTTTTCACGCAATTCTTTGACTAATGCTGCGGTTACGCTCATCGTCTTTTCCTCTATTTTCTGTAATTAAACCATGCCTGTAAAACAGGAAAGAACAGGCTGTGTTACCACAACCTGTTCGAAAATATCTCACTCAGCTTATGCTGAGGCTTCTTCAGCAGCCGCTTCGGCTGGGGCTTCAGCAACAGCTGCTTCAGCTGGTGCTTCTGCAGATGCGCCGGCGTCACCGCCTGATGCGATGAATTCCTGCTGCAGGCCATCCATGATCGCAGCTTGTGACAACTCACAATATAGTGAAATGGCACGTAGCGCGTCATCATTACCTGGGATTGGGAAATCAACGCCATCTGGGCTTGCGTTTGAATCCACAATCGCAACCACTGGGATACCCAAACGGTTTGCTTCTGTGACAGCGATTGACTCTTTGTTTGTGTCAATCACGATCAACAGATCAGGTAGGCCGCCCATATCTTTGATACCGCCAAGTGTAAGCTCGAGCTTATCACGCTCTCTTGTCAGCTGTAGCACTTCTTTCTTTGTCAACTGATGTACTTCATCACCATCCAAGCGGCCTTCTAGGTCACGCAAGCGACGGATTGATTGTGATACTGTTGACCAGTTTGTAAGCATACCACCGAGCCAGCGGTGATTTACGAAATACTGACCTGATGCTTTGGCTGTTTCAGCTACTTTTTCAGCTGCAGAGCGCTTTGTACCTACGAATAGGATACGGCCACCCTTTGCTGTTGTTTCGCGCATTGCTTCAAGCGCGCGACCAAGCATAGGAACTGTTTGTTGAAGGTCAAGAATGTGAACACCGTTACGCTCGCCAAAAATGAATGGCTTCATGCGTGGGTTCCAACGACGTGTGCTGTGACCAAAGTGAACGCCGGCTTCTAATAGCTGACGCATTGAAAAGGCTGGTGCTGCCATAATCTTATCTCCGTTATCCGGTTAAACCTCCATGGGGCAGAATAAAATGTCGGAACTGACATTTCACCGGACGGTCACAAACTGATTTGTATGCCAGCTGCCACCAACCCCATGTGCGAATTGCGTGTGTCTTACCGAATAACATGGGCTATGACAAGCAAATTCTTATATCTGAGCTAGATTTCTGAGAGTGTATCTATCCCAGACAAACTCGCCAATGCTAGTCGCGTACTACCACTTAGTTTAAATTTATGTGGCAAGGTAATTTCAACCTGCTCGCCTTGCGCTTTGACATAGAATTTCACTGGTGCGCGGCCCCCACCATCTTGCTTTAAAATCTGTTTAATATCTGACAACGCTACCGATGACGACAAATGGATACCAATACCGGCATGATGAGCGGCAATGGCATCATCAAGACGCTCGGCACGCACACCTAGCAACCGCACCTGACCATTCTCAACGCGGGCATCTGCCTGCATTAACAACGCAGTGTCAGGCACCAATATATCACGATATAAATTTAAAAATTCAGAAAAGGCTGTGACTTCAAAAACGCCCGTTTTGTCAGTGAGTTGCAAAAAGGCGAAACGATTGCCCTTGGCTGATACACGTTCCTGAACAGAGGTCAGCTGTCCGGCAAGTTTCAACTGGCTTGGCCCCTTCTGTGCCAAAGTATCTTCTAACAGATTAGAGGGGGTTGTCTTCAGGCGAGCCAATTGCTTGGCATAGCTGTCTAGCGGATGGGCAGATAGATACAAACCAAGCGCTGCAAATTCATGCTGCAACTTATCATTGGCACTCCAATCAGGCACATCGCCCAGCTTAATGGCATCTAAGTCTTGCTGTTCAGCCCCGCCAAAGAGATTGACCTGATCAGAGGCTTTTTCGCGTCTATGAAAGTCAGCCTGTGATATAATTTGGTCAATATTTTCATATAGTTGACGCCTATTTTTATTTAATCCATCAAAGCCACCAGACCGAATAAGATTTTCTAATTGACGCTTATTCCCTCCATCTTTGGGTAATCTTTGGATGAAATTATCTAAGGATGAAAAAGGCCCGTTCTGATCTCTTTCCTCACAAAGAGATACCATCGCCTCACTGCCAACATTTTTCACCGCCCCAAGGGCATAGCGAATGGCAAGGCCATCTTCATATGGCTCAACGGCAAAGCTTGCTTTTGAGTGGTTCACATCAACGGGCAAAATGGGAATATCATGGTAAAGGCAATCTTGCCGGAAGACTGCCAATTTATCTGTATTGTGGGAATCCAAAGCCATCGAGGCCGCAAAGAACTCAACTGGATAATTTGTTTTGAGCCATGCGGTTTGATAGGTCACAAGCGCGTAGGCTGCGGCATGTGATTTATTAAACCCGTAGCCAGCAAATGCCGCGATCTGGTCAAAAATATCACCCGATAATTGGGCCGAAATTTGGTTATGTTCAGCCGCGCCCTCGGAGAATTTTTGCCGTTGGGCATCCATTTCCTCTTTAATCTTTTTACCCATGGCACGTCGCAAAATATCCGCGCCGCCTAGCGTGTAACCGGCCAAATCTCGCGCCGCTTGCTGCACCTGTTCCTGATAGATCATAATGCCATAGGTTTCAGCAAGGATAGGCTCAAGCTTCGGGTGCATATAATGCACCTCTTCGCGTCCATGTTTACGGGCAATATAGGTCGGAATATTATCCATCGGCCCCGGACGATAAAGCGCCACAACCGCGATAATATCTTCAAATCTATCAGGCTTAAGACCTTTTAGGACATCTCGCATGCCACTTGATTCAAGCTGGAACACCCCAACAGTATCGCCGTCTGCCAGCATGTTATAGGTGTTTTCATCATCAAGCGGTATCGTGTCGATATCAATGGTGATGCCGCGCTCTGCAATCATTTCAACGGCACGCTGGATAACCGTTAGCGTCTTCAAGCCAAGGAAGTCAAACTTCACAAGTCCTGCCATTTCAACAAATTTCATATTGAATTGTGTCGCTGGCATATCAGAGCGCGGGTCGCGGTAAATCGGCACTAATTCTGGCAGAGGACGGTCTGAGATAACAAGACCAGCTGCATGAGTGGAAGCATGACGGTACAGCCCTTCCAACTGCATCGCGGTATCAATCAAATGCCCTACCTGCTCTTCTGACCGCTTCATTTGACGCAATTCAGGTTCACTCTCAAGGGCTTGCGCAATGGAGACAGGATTCGCAGGATTACTTGGGATTAATTTCGCAATACGGTCAACCTGCCCATACGGCATCTCCAATACACGACCCACATCACGAATGGCCGCGCGCGCCTGAAGGGTTCCAAAGGTAATAATCTGAGCGACGCGATCAGCCCCATATTTGTCCTGCACATATAATTTGACCTCTTCCCGTCTGTCCTGACAGAAATCAATATCAAAATCGGGCATTGAAACACGTTCTGGGTTCAAGAAACGTTCAAATAGAAGTCCCCATCTGATGGGATCTAAGTTGGTGATATCAAGCGCGTAAGCCACGAGCGAGCCCGCACCTGAGCCACGGCCCGGCCCGACGGGAATATTCTGGTCTTTGGCCCATTTGATAAAATCAGCCACAATGAGGAAATAGCCAGGAAATCCCATCTCATTGATGATCCCAAGCTCATAATCCAATCTATCATGATAGATTTGTTCGGCAGCCGCATCAGCCACCAGCTCAGACCCGGATGCTTTTAATTCAACTATGCGCTTCGCCAGCCCTTGCTTTGATTGGTGCGCGAGCTCTTCTTCGGTGCTGCGCCCTTCCCCCGCTTCAAAAGCTGGCAAGATAGGCGCTCTTGTTTTCACCATGAAAGCACAACGTTGTGCAATCACAAGGCTATTTGAAATCGCCTCGGGGATATCGGCAAAGAGGGCTTGCATTTCTGCCGCGTCTTTAAACCGATATTCTTCATTCTGATCAGGATTGGTGAGCTGTGAGATACGCTGTGAAGTGGCAATACATGTCAAAACATTTTGCGGAATATGCATGTCTGCTGTTTCAAAATGATTGTCATTTGTCGCAACAAGCGGGAGGTTCAGCTCATCAGCTAATTGTAGCAGCAATGGTTCGGCCTGACGTTCTTCAGCATGACCATGACGCTGTAGCTCAATGTAAAGGCGGTCACCCATAAAATGATGAAGCGCCATCA
>WTJA01000004.1:28765-36454 GCA_011524995.1 Alphaproteobacteria bacterium
ACTGTTGCCCCAATAATGGGTTGGATGCCCTCACCTGCTAGTTTTTTAGAAAATTCCAAGGCGCCAAACATATTAAAGCTATCTGTGATAGCGAGGGCTGGCTGGCGATCTTGTTTTGCCAATTTGGCCAAAGTTCCCACACGCAGCGTACTCTCAGAGAGAGAATAGGCAGAGTGCGTTCGCAGATGGACAAACTGCGCATGAGACATCAGGCTGTCCCTTCAGTCACGCGCCCAGCCTCAAGCGCATAAATATGGTCCATTTGGCGCGCTAACGCATGGTTGTGCGTCACAATCAAGGCAGACGCGCCTGTGCCTTTGATAATCTTTTGTAATGTTTCAAAGACGGACTGGCCAGTTTGCGGGTCAAGATTACCTGTTGGCTCATCTGCTAGCAGAATAGTTGGGGCATTGGCCACAGCGCGGGCAATCGCCACTCTCTGCTGTTCCCCGCCTGATAATTGGCCTGGGCGATGGTTGGCCCTATCATCAAGATCAATCATAGCCAGTAATTGCATAGCGCGCTTTTGGGCTTCAAATTTATTCAACCCATTAATCATCTGTGGCACCATGATATTTTCGACAGCGGAAAATTCTGGTAGGAGCCTATGCGTCTGGAAAACAAACCCAATATGGGCACGGCGCAGGCGCGCTTTCTTACGCACTGATAGTTGCGCGACATCATGACCCTTAATCATCACACGACCAGAAGCTGGATTTTCCAACAGACCAGCAATATTCAATAAGGTTGTCTTACCCGCACCAGACGGCCCAATAAGCGCAGTAACCTCCCCTTTCTGTAAGGAAAGGCTAGCATTATTTAAGATGTGAACGACATCTGAGCCTTGTTTGAAATGCTGGCAAACATCATCTAATTGCAGTGTGACATCACTCATAGCGGAGCACCTCCGCTGGTGCGATGCGGCTGGCACGCCATGCCGGATAAATTGACGCCATGAAAGATAATAGCAAGGCCATCGCAATGACCATCACGACCTCGGTTGCTTCAATTTTGGCTGGCAACTGCGATAAATAATAAATCTCGGCTGAGAATAATTCAGCCCCTGACAAACCTTCAATGAGCGATTTGATATTATCTATTTGCCAACAAAAGACGACGCCTAGGATGGTGCCAACCAACGTGCCAATAAAGCCAATAGAGGCCCCAGTCATGAAGAAAATGCGCATGATGGAGGCACGCCCCGCCCCCATGGCGCGCAAGACAGCAATATCAGCATGTTTAGAGCGAACCAACATGATCATAGATGAAATAATGTTAAAAGCAGCCACCAAGATAATCAGCGTCAAGATTAAGAACATGACATTACGTTCGACCGCTAAGGCATTGAGAAATGATGCATTTCTTGTTTGCCAATCATACAGCCTTGTGTTGGTTGGCAGGCGCTTTTCCAAGGCCGGTCGCAATTGATTAATGATATAGGGGTCGGAGCTATACAGCTCTAATCCGGTGACGACTTGGTCAAGATCAAAGAAATTTTGCGATTGTTCTAAGTTCATAAAGAGGAAATTGGCATCATATTCATGCATACCAACGTCAAACACACCGCCGATTTTGAACTTTTGTCGCACTGGCACAGACCCAAGCGCTGTGGCTCGCCCCTTTGATGATAGCAATGTGAGCGTATCGCCGACGCTCACACCAAGGCGTCGTGCCATTGTTTTGCCAATAAGAATACCGCCCTCATCGCGGAACCGCGCGATATCATCTTCACTTAAAGAAGACCAAAGTGGTTTGCGAGCGGCAAGATCTGACCATCTGACACCGCGGACAACCGCGCCATTATTGCGCCCCTTATGGCTTACCATCACTTGCCCCTCAATTTGGGGAGTCACGGCAATGATGGTTGGCAAATCCGAAATGGTCAGCGCGACATTATCGAAATCTTGCAAGCCTTTGCCTTCAGTTGCATAGACCGCCAAATGACCGTTCAAGCCCAATATGCGGCCAATCAACTCTGCGCGAAAGCCATTCATGACAGACATCACGATGATAAGAGTTGCGACGCCAAGTGTAATGCCTGTTAGCGAAAACCATGCAATGACTGAGATAAATCCCTCGGTCCGGCGCGCCCTAATATAGCGCATTGCCATCATCCGTTCTAAAGAGGAAAATATCATCTTATTGTCACACCTTTGTTACGCGGAGCCGCAGCGGCTTAAGCGTTTTTTTGCTCTTTGATATAGGATAGCGCTGAATCTGGCGACATTTTGACAGATTCGCCCGTACGGCGGCATTTCACTTCCACCTGCCCTTCATCAAGGCTACGAGGCCCTAGAATAATTTGCCACGGCACGCCAATCAAATCCATCGTTGCCATCTTCGCCCCAGCAGAATCCGCGCTATCATCTAATAACGCATCATAGCCCGCTTCTTGCGCAGACTGATATAGACCAGCAGATACCGCATCAGCTTGTTCATGCCCTGGCTTCAAATTCACAATCGCCACATCAAACGGTGCCACAGCTTCGGGCCAGATAATGCCTCTATCATCATGGCTTGCCTCAATGATGGCGCCAACGAGACGAGAGACACCAATGCCATATGAGCCCATATGAAGCGCTTGTGGTTTTCCATCTGGCCCTTGCACATTCGCGCCCATCGGGTCTGAATATTTCGTACCAAAATAGAAAATATGCCCCACTTCGATACCGCGCTTTTCCATCAAATCTTCAGCGGCTACATCGCATTGCGCCGCATCATGCATTTCATCAGTTCTGGCATAAAGCGAGGTGAATTGATCAACAACGGGCTGTAAATCCTCATCAAATGAGATATCAGCCACCATGTTGGTATTCAGCCAATCTTTGTGGAAAAACACACCAGATTCACCTGTATCAGCCAAAATGATGAACTCATGAGACATATCACCACCAATTGGCCCTGTATCAGCCTCCATAGGAATAGCCGTCAGCCCCATTCGTGCAAAAGTCTTCAGGTAAGCCACAAACATCTTGTTATAGGCAATTTTGGCGGCCTCTTTGCTGATATCAAAGCTATAGGCATCTTTCATCAAGAATTCACGGCCACGCATCACACCAAAACGAGGGCGAACCTCATCTCTGAACTTCCATTGAATATGATAAAGGTTAAGCGGCAGCGCCTTGTAGGACCGCAAATGTGTCCGGCAAATATCTGTCACTTGCTCTTCATTGGTCGGGCCATAGAGCATATCTCTGTCATGGCGGTCTTTGATGCGCAGCATCTCTAAGCCATAATCATCATAACGGCCTGATTCCTGCCACAGCTCAGATGGCTGAATGGTTGGCATCTTGATCTCATTCGCCCCTGCGCGATTTTGTTCCTCACGAACAATTTGTTCAATTTTCGAGAGCACTTTGAGACCCAAAGGTAGCCATGAATAAATGCCCGCACTTGATTGCTGAATCATCCCAGCACGCAGCATTAACCGATGTGAGACAATTTGCGCCTCTTTTGGGTTTTCTTTCAGAACAGGTAAAAAATACTGGCTTAGGCGCATGGTAGATACATCTTTCACTATCAGGCGAGGGTTACATCAATCTCTGTGTCTGGTTGTAGGTGACATTTCTCAGGCTGGCAAGGGGGACATGCCGCCAAAATCAAACAGATCTGCTAGCATGTCATCACCAATGTCTGACAATGATTTTGGCTGCCATTTGGGCGCATTATCCTTGTCAATTAAGACCGCCCTTACCCCTTCGGTGAAATCGGGGCGGCGCATCATTTTACAAGCCAAGTAAAAATCGCGCTTAATCGCGTCACTCACTGAAGTTGGCGCTGGCTCTTTCTGCATCATATGCCAAAATAAACTGATCGATGTCGGGCATTTGCTTTGCAAAGCCTGCGCCCATGATACTGCCGCCTCTTCCTGTATAGACAAAGCTGCCGCCGCAATCTTCTGCGGTGTGCCTTTCAAGAATGTGTCTTGGAGCATTGGCATATGCGCGCCAAAAGGTGTTTCAAGAGTGTCTTTGGTATGATGAGAGGCAGCAATAGCAGAGACATCGGCAATGGTCGCCTCTACAGGAAGGTCAGAGAGTGCGCTTGCAATAGCGTCAAACGCATCAGCCGCCACAACATAATCTGTAAGCCCCCAGCCATACGCATCCCCTGCCCCAATCATCGTGCCAGTCATGCCCATCATTAATGCGGCTTCAATTGGCATCCGCCTTAGGAAATGAGACGCCCCGACATCTGGAAATAGGCCGATGGCTGTTTCTGGCATCGCGCATTTAATATCAAGGCTTGTGATCATGATATCTGAGAGACGCGCTAGACCTAAACCGCCCCCCATAACTACACCATCAACGAGTGAAATGATTGGCTTTGGATAGTCAGTTATCAAAAGGTCGAGGCCGTATTCTGTTTTAAAATAGGGTTTAGCTGACAGGGCGGGGTCTGCTTCAATCAGGCTAACAGCCTCCCTGACGTCTCCGCCAGCGCAGAAGGCACGACTGGCTGATGATGATAGCAACACACGCCCAATCGTAGGGTCATCGCGCCAAGCAAGGAGGTGTGTTTTGATATCATTCACCATTTCAATATTGAGCGCATTCAGGGCCTTGGGGCGGTCTAGCGTAATATGACCAGCCGTTCCGATGTGATTGGCAGTAATAAAAGACAATGAAACCCCCATCTTGCTAAACAACTTGGCGTACCTACCCTGTCATGATAGATCAAATAGGAGCAAATTCACACAGAATCACAGCATCGAATTTACAAAAGAGTGTCAGAGATGGTTCAGCAAACTTTTCCGCACACAAGATTACGGCGTCTGCGCCAATCCGCCTCTGTCAGGCAGCTGACAGCTGAGACGGCGGTCAGCGTGAATGACCTCATCTGGCCCTTATTCGTGATTGAGGGTGACAATCATCAAGACCCGATTGCCTCTATGCCAGGTGTTTATCGTCATACCATTGATAAGCTCGTAGGCGAGGCACAGCGCGCTGTGTCACTTGGCATTAATGCCATTGCCATTTTCCCAAAGATTGATGCCGCCCTCAAAGATGAAGTTGGCTCACTTGCAACAGATGAAACCAACCTTGTTTGTCGTGCCGTTCGCGCAGTACGCGCTGCCTGCCCAGGCCTTAGCATCATCTGTGATGTGGCGCTTGATCCCTTCACCTCGCATGGTCATGACGGCGTATTGCAAGATGGTATCATTGCGAATGATGAAACAGTCGCCATTCTGCAACAACAAGCCGTCGCACAGGCACGAGCAGGATGCGATATCATCGCGCCATCTGATATGATGGATGGCCGAATTGGGGCTATCAGACACGCCTTAGATGACGCTGGCTTTGCCGATGTTCTTATCCTATCCTATGCTGCGAAATACGCCTCTGCCTTTTATGGCCCCTTCCGTGATGCTGTTGGCGCTGGCAAATCACTCGGCGGAGATGGCAAGAAAACCTATCAGATGGCGCCGTCTAATCGTCAAGAAGCCATGCGCGAGATTGCAATGGATATCCAAGAAGGTGCTGATATGGTCATGGTTAAGCCCGGCATGCCCTATTTAGATATCCTGCGAGAGGCCAAAACAACATTTGGGATGCCAACCTTTGCCTATCAGGTCTCAGGTGAATATAGCATGCTTCGTCATGCCGTTGATAATGGTCTAATGAGCGCAGAAGCTATCATGGAAGCCCTATTATGCTTCAAGCGTGCTGGCGCAGATGGCATTTTAACCTATTTCGCGCCAGACATCGCATCTCATCTAGCAGAAGAATCTAAATGAGCGTCTTGTCAGACTGATAGAAGTAGCACAAGCTTAAGAAATGGAACAATCTCGTAACGCCTTGTCACATTTTCCGCTGCGGATGCGCATGACGCGCAGCCATGACTGTGCCTATATTGAGGGACTACAAGAGCAACGCTTGGCGCTTGATTTGACTGAGAACCCTGCTCTTCACGACCAGTTGGCGCTGGCTGGCTTCCGCCGCGTTGAGAATTGGGCCTACAAGCCTGTATGTCATAGCTGCCAGGCTTGTACCCCTATCCGCATTATTTGTGACCAGCATCGCGCAGGTAAGAACTTATCACGCATTTATAAAAGCAATCAGGATTTGACGCGCCATATCTCATCACGACAAGTGACAGATGAGCATTATATCCTCTTCCAAGAATATTTGCTGCAGCGTCACGAAGATGGCCATATGGCAGCGATGAGTTTCCAAGAATTCACGAATATGATCCATAACAGCCCGATTGAAACCGCCTTGGTTGAATATCGTGATGTCAGTGGTGAATTGGTAGCCTGTATCATGATTGACCATCAATCAGATGGGCTTAGTGCCGTCTATAGCTTTTTTGACCCGGCAGCGGCAAGCCGGTCGCTTGGCACCTTCATGATCCTAGATATGATTGAGCTCACCAAAGAGATGGGCAAGCCCTATCTCTATCTTGGCTATTATGTCGCACAAAGCCGCAAGATGTCCTATAAGGGGCGGTTCTCACCGTCCGAAATCTTCCGTAATGGCCAATGGGAAGCCCTGACCATTACGTCAGAATTATAGACACTTAGGTAAATCGTGCTGGTCGTGGGAAGCCTGTCGGTGGCATCTTGCCTGCGCCACCGCGCTTTGCTGTCCATGTGATGAGGTCATGTTCGGTGCGTGTGCGACCACCACCCATTTGCCAGCTGAGCCCATCTTCTTTATTGAACACTTTGATATCTGCCAACTGCCCTTCTTTATAGCGTTGTAAAATCACGCCCTTACCACGGCCGAGCACAGGCACTTCTTCAATATCAAAGACAATCATTTTACGATTAACGCCTACCACAGCTACCGAATTACCATCGGCAGGACAGCAAGCAACCGCTTTGGCACCGCCAGACAGGTTCAACACCTGCTTGCCTGTTCTTGTTTGGGCAATGGCCTGTTCTGTCTCAACCACAAATCCATAGCCGGCATCAGACGCGATAAGCATTTTATCAGAGCCTGCTTTGAACATGGCAACAAGTTTCGCATCTGTTGGGAAATCAACCATCAAATTAAGGGGCTCGCCAAAACCTCGCCCTTTTGGCAATTTATCACCGGCAAGGGTATAAAACCGCCCATTATCGGCAAAAGCGAGAATCTTATCTGTGCTTTCAGCATGGAAGGCGAACGCCTTTTCATCCCCATCTTTAAATTTGAATTCCTGTTCCAAATCCACATGGTTTTTCATGGCACGCACCCAACCATTGGCTGAGCAAATGACTGTAATCGGTTCTTTTTCTGTCAGGATATCCGTTGGGTCGAAGTCAATTTCAGGAATCTCACCCAAAATGGTGCGGCGCTTATCTGTTTTCACAAACCCCTTTTTCATCTCTTTGATCTCGGATGAAATGGTTTGCCATTGAATCTCTTCGCTTGCCATCAAAGCATGCAAGCCTTCTTGCTCTTCAATAAGCGCATCTCGCTCGCGTCTGAGTTCCATCTCTTCGAGGCGACGCAAGGAGCGCAAGCGCATATCTAAGATCGCTGTCGCTTGATTATCTGTTAACTCAAACCGCGCCATCAAAGCCTGTTTGGGATGGTCATCTTCCCGGATAATCCGGATGACCTCATCCAAATTCAGGAACACAATGATGTAGCCTTCGAGCATTTCTAAGCGGCGCGCAATTTTGCCAAGACGGAAATTTGACCGGCGTTGCAAGACCTCGCGGCGATGCGCCAACCAGGCATTCAGTGCTTCACGTAAATT
>WTJA01000004.1:36554-43149 GCA_011524995.1 Alphaproteobacteria bacterium
CCGCCCTTGCCTGTCCGATATGTCTCAAGGATCGAGTCTGCCGGTTCAACCAACTGACCACCCGTTGGGAAATCAGGCCCTTGGACAAAGCCAAGAAGCGTTTCAATCGACGCATTGGGGTGTTTGATAAGGTGCAAAGAGGCGTCTGCTAATTCGATCACATTATGAGGCGGGATGGAGGTTGCCATCCCCACCGCAATCCCCTGTGCCCCGTTAGCCAACAGGTTTGGGAAACCAGCTGGCAGGAGAACCGGCTCTTCAGATTCCCCATCATAAGTGGGCCTGAAATCAATCGCATCTTCATCAATACCATCAAGCAAGAGACGTGCGACCTCTGTCATGCGGGCTTCGGTGTAACGCATCGCCGCCGCATTATCGCCATCGATATTACCGAAATTTCCTTGCCCATCGACAAGCTGGTAGCGCATGGCAAATTCCTGCGCCAAACGCACCATGGCATCATAAATCGCCGCATCACCATGAGGGTGAAACTTACCCATCACATCACCAACGACACGAGCTGATTTTTTAAAGCCTTGGTCTGGGTCAAGCTTCAGCTGGCGCATCGCAAATAGCAGGCGCCGATGCACAGGTTTTAAGCCATCTCGTACATCTGGGAGAGAGCGTGAGGTAATGGTTGAGAGCGCATAGGCCAAATAGCGTTCTGATAAAGCAGACGCAAAATCAGTCCGTGCAATTTGTGTATCAGCCTCAGTCATTGCCGCCTCTCTTTCCTACCTTTTTCGCAAAGTCCTAGATATCACTCGTTGTTATACAGCTGTGAAATTAAATAGGCTAGTCTAATGCGTGGCTGCGGTAAGTCTTTATGAACCGCGCCAAAAATATGCCTTGTCATGAAATGACCTGTTAACGCCAGGCCAGCGCTGAATTCATCGGCCAACGCCTCAGCTCCGCCAAGACAGGCTGGTAATTGCAGCAATCTATCCTTATAGGGGCCCGCTTCTGAGTGATGAACAGCGTGACCTGTGCGGGGGCTCACATATGATAAGGCTTGGGTCGTGCCACTGACGGCACATTTATCAAGCATCAGACCAAAGCCTAACGCCTCTAACATGCCTAATTCCCATCTCAGATAGATAGGTAACCATTGCGCCACCTCGTCAGCAAGAGACAACACCTCCAGCAATGCCGATGTCGCATCATATATCGCTGTTTGAGGCTCTCTTTCAGGCAAAGAGATATCCAATATCGCGCAGATTGATGATAAAGCCGCTAACTTCAATGGATCAGATAGCATCGTCGCACTACTGGCCTTTACCAATTCAAGCGCATAGGTCCCTAATTGGGTATCAAGGCGCGCGCGCCAGTCAGCACTCACATGATTGCCAGGCTCTAAAGTTGCTTTTTTGCTTTTTGAGCTGGCAGCATGCACAAGCCCCATATGGCGGCCATGATATCTGGTAAAAAGCCCGATAATCGCTGCATTCTCGCCATGAGGGCGCATTGAGATTACAAAACCATCATCTGTCCAATTTGGCATTATCTGTGCCTCATTTGCTTGATGAACACAAAAGCGTTTGATTAGGCTTCAAAATCCAAGTCCCATTCCGAATAGCGCGCTTTGTCATCCATCCAATCTTTGCGATATTTCACATGACTGATGAGATGAACCCGTCTTTCGAAAATATCCTGCAATTCATGGCGCGCTTGTGAGCCAACCCGTTTTAGAGTTTGTCCCCCTTTACCAAGCACAATGCCGCGATGACCTTCTCGCATGACAAAGATAGTGAGGTGAATTTCAACAGACCCATCTTCCCTATCGGTCCAGGAATCTGTTTCAACAGTCAGCTGATAGGGCAATTCTTGATGCAGATTCAAGAATAATTTTTCCCGCATTACCTCTGCTGCCATCAGGCGCATAGGCAAATCTGACAAATCATCTGGATCAAATAAATAAGGACTTTGCGGCATTTGAGATGCCAACCAGCCTAGCAAATCATCCAGGCCATTTTCGGTATGAGCCGACACCATAAAGACACGCTCAAAATCCATTAAATCTGACATGTCTTTGGTACGATTGAGCAATTGCTCCGGCGACACCAAATCAATTTTATTGAGGACTAATGAGACTTTGCGCCCAGACTCTGTTAGTTGCTTCACAATGGCAAGCGTATCATCATCAATCTTCTTGCGGGCACAATCATGGAGCAACAGCAATAGATCGGCATCGTCTGCCCCCTGCCATGCCGCTGATACCATCGCTCTATCAAGGCGACGTTTTGGTTTAAAGATACCTGGCGTATCCACAAAGATGATCTGGCTATCGCCTGACATAGCGATACCACGCACGCGGCTTCTTGTGGTTTGCACCTTTGGTGTTACGATTGATATTTTCTGCCCAACAATCGCATTCATCAAGGTTGATTTCCCTGCATTAGGGGCACCTAATAAGGCAACAAAACCGGCTCTTGTTTCTATCATATCTGACCTATCCAGCCCCTAAGTCTGTTTCAATGTTTGTAACAACAAAGCCGCCGCATCGCGCTCAGCTTGTTTTTTCGATGACCCACTGGCCTCAGCACTGCCCTGCCCGTCTATCGTCACGCGCACTGTAAATTCTGGTGCGTGATCTGGGCCTATTCGCCCAAGGGCCTGATATTGAGGAAGAGACCATTTGCGAGCTAACGCCCATTCCTGCAACGCTGATTTCGGATTTTCCTGACTATCATCGGCGCTTGTTTCTGTGACATCGATATGGCGGTTAATAAACCCCTTTGCCGCTGTCATGCCACCATCAAGATATAGGGCGGCAATCACGGCCTCAACCACATCACTTAACACTGAGGGCTGTTTAGCAGCATTGCTTGCCTTATCCGCTTGTATGTAGCGTCCGAGTTCAAGCTTCGTGGCGATCGCGGCTAAGGCTGGTTGACTAACAAGGGAATGAAACCGCTTGGTTAAGGTGCCTGGTGCTTCGGCCGTATAGTGGTGATATAGCGCCTCAGATATGACGATCCCTAATACACGATCTCCTAGATATTCCAGCCTTTCATAGTGGCGCTCTGCCTGTAAAACACTTTTGTGAGTGAGGGCTTCTAGTAACAGATCGCTATCTTGAAACTTGTAATCTAACAAGCCTTCTACCGCTTGCACCGCTTTGATAGCAGCCGGAGACAGCGTCACTTAATTAATCCCGCTCAAAATACGAGAATAGCGGATAGCAAATGGCCATTTCCACACTTCCCAGAAAGCAGCAGACTGATCAGTGCTGAAGAACATAAATTCTGCACGGCCAATCAAATTTTGCGCCGGAATTGTACCAATATCAAGGAACCGGCTATCTTTTGAATTATCCCGGTTATCACCCATCATAAAGTAATGCCCCTCTGGCACCGTTATAATAGGCGTATTATCTACGCGATCGAAATTACCAATCTCATGCACCACATAGGATTTACCATTTGGCAACGTCTCTTCAAAAGCTTGGACTTGCTGGGTACGACGCCCATTATCAATCGTTACAGTGCCGAGTGATTTACGAGGCACTTCGGTGCCATTGATAAAGAGGCTCCCATTTTTGACCTGCACCTTATCACCTGGCAAGCCCACAATACGCTTAATATAATCAACAGAAGTATTTGATGGCAGACGGAAGACAGTCACATCACCGCGCTCTGGTTCACTCGCGGCAATACGACCCTCAAATGGTATGATGCCGAACGGGAACGAATAGCGCGAATAGCCATAAGAATATTTGGATACAAACAAATAATCACCAACAAGCAATGTGGGGATCATTGAGCCAGAGGGAATATTGAACGGCTCAAATAAAAAGGAACGGAAGCCAACAGCTATTAATACAGCAATCCCAAGTGTTTTCGCGGTATCACGCCAGGTTTCTTTTTTCTTCGCCATAATCATTTCCCTCTTCGGGCTAGGTAATCGCGGTTATCTCACCGATACAAGACAAACCGCATAAATATAAGGTAATTCATCTGACAGGGTAAGATGATAATCCACTGTCTTGCCAGATGGCGCATACTCCTGCAACGCGTTATGACATCGAATTGATAAACTGACAATAGGTCGCCCCCTATCATCATGAGTGATGGTGGCATCATGCCAAGAAGGTGGCGGCGATATCGCATGCGCAATGGCTTTGTAAATCGCCTCTTTGGCCGCAAATTTTTTCGCAACATAATTTACTTTATCAGACGCTAAGCGCCACTCATCCATTTCGGCAGCACCTAAAATCTTAGCGGCAAATTTGTCTCCAAATTTATCGAGTGACCGTGCAATGCGCTCTTGATTGCAGATATCATTACCAAGGCCGATGATCATCTTTGCTTACGATCCTGCCTGCGAGCGAGCGGCATCCATATAATGCCGCATCGTGCTAATCGCTTCACCCAGCCCTGTAAAAAGCGCGGCCCCCATAAGGAAATGGCCGATATTTAATTCTTTCATTTCGGGAATAGCCGCAATCGCCCCAACTGTATCATAGGTGAGACCATGGCCCGCATGAACTTCTATCCCTAACTCATGGGCCAGCGCTGCCGCTTTGGTAATACGTGCCAATTCATGCGCTCTCTCTTCCTGCGCCTCAGCATCGCAGTAACGGCCTGTATGAAATTCAACAATATCAGCGCCAACCTCTTTTGCCGCCCGAATTTCATGCTCTGACGCCTCAATGAACAAAGAAAGGCGAATGCCCGCCTCTTTCAGCGGGGCTAATAACGCAGATAGTTTTGCTTCATGACCTGCGACGGCAAGGCCGCCTTCAGTTGTCACTTCTTCACGCTTCTCCGGCACGATGCAACACGCATGCGGCTGCAAGCTCTTCGCGAAATTCACCATCTCTTGAGTTGCGGCCATCTCGAAATTTAACGGGATATCAATCGCCTCATTGACAGCAAGGGCATCAGCATCCTTGATGTGGCGCCTATCTTCACGCAAATGGATAGTAATCCCATCGGCACCTGCTTGTTGAGCAAGTAACGCCGCCGATACGGGATCCGGATGGGCGCCGCCTCTTGCATTACGCAATGTTGCCACATGGTCGATATTAACACCCAATCGTAAATAATTGCTCATGATGCGATATCCTGTTGCGTTTCCTTATTCTGTGGTCTCTCGCCATGCAAAACAGGTTCAATTTTTGGCTTTTTCGCTTTTGCTAGTTGTGACTTCTTGGCTCTATGCGCCCGCCAGCTATGAACCACCCAGTAAAATAGCCCATAAAAGACAGGAAGCGTCAGTAAAAATGATATCACGCCCCCAATGGTTAAACCATATAAAAAGGCTGCCGTCCCCTCACCAGCATCAAGGGTTCCCAAGGCAGATGAAAGACCAAAATAGGTAATAAACCAATTTCCCATGAAAATGTTAAGGCTCCAAATAAACGGGAACGTCCAAGGATTTCCAATAATGGTGCCAATAGCAGATGCCACTAAATTACCACGGAGGATGTAGGCCATCATGGCTGCCAGCAAGAAATGAAATCCTAAGAAAGGTGTCATTGAGGCGGCGGCCCCACATGCCAAACCCATTGAGAGCGCATGCGTTGAGGCCGGCATGCGCATGAGACGTTCTTTCAGGTACAGAAATGGCCGCTGAAACCCCTTCTTCGGCCATAAAAAACCGAGCGCTTTCTGCGCTATATTGTCATTACGTCGTCTGAACATACAACTTTATTTTCTGCTAGGCTAAAATTCGTCTCTTGATACGGATTCAACATATTCATTGGATCCTAATGCCGCCAAAATAGATTGACCTTGCTCGCTATTTCGCACTTCTAACTCAATTATGAAAGTGAAGAAATTGAGATCACGCTCAGCAGATTGAATATTTGTGATATTGGCGTCCAACTGACCAATCGCCGCACATAGAGCTGCTAAGGCCCCGGGCTCATGGATAACGGTGGCTTTGATGCGCATAATCTGCACTTTCGCCTCATTCTTTTGCCATTTTACCGGCATCCATAATTCTGGGGCTTCCACAAATTTACGCAAAGTCATGCAGTGACGACCATGAACTGTTAATCCTTTGCCAGCAGTCATAATGCCAACCACTTCTTCCCCTGGCAGCGGATAACAGCATTTTGCCACATGCACAGCCATGCCTTCAGCGGCATCCCCAATTTCGAAACTCTCAGACGCATCAATTTTGCTTTGTTTAGCAGGTGCCATTGCATCTTTGGCTTGTTGTTTATCGCGGCTGTCAGGATGGAGGCGATAGAATACATCTTTAACAGCGCGGCGCCCCTCAGCAATGTCGGCATA
Organism: Alphaproteobacteria bacterium; assembly: GCA_011524995.1. GTDB lineage: Bacteria > Pseudomonadota > Alphaproteobacteria > Puniceispirillales > Puniceispirillaceae > UBA685. The sequence continues at coordinate 42,797 of WTJA01000004.1, forward strand.
GAGTTCTTCAAGCTTCGACAGACCGAATAATGACATATGTTGCGCAATATCTGCTTCGACAAATTCTTTTTTATAGAACCGATATTCACGCTCAATCAGGGCTCTGCCGACCCGACTAAATTCAATTAATTTACGATGTTTTACAAAGCGGCGAATGGCCGATTTAGCGCGCCCTGTCTTTACAAAATCTTCCCATTCCGCTTTTGGGCTGGCATCTTTATCAGTAAGAATCTGAACCACATCTCCATTTTCAAGTTCTGTGGCAAGCTGCCTGTTTTTTTGATTGATAACCACGCCTACACATTTATCGCCGATCTTGGAATGTACTGCATAAGCAAAATCAACGGCCGTTG
>WTJA01000067.1 GCA_011524995.1 Alphaproteobacteria bacterium
ATATCAAGCACAAGCTCTCTGGTATCTTCATCAAGATAGGCGATGACCTCACTATCGAGCTCATCCCCTAGCATCATCAGGAGCTGGCGACACATATCAGGACGTACACGCTCTAACAAATCAGCCATATCGGCTGAGTGTAGCGGTGCCGTCAGCGCTTTAATCCGCGCATGCTCGCCCGCATCTAACGCATCTAGGATGGCAGCTTCGACTTTGGGCGTCAGGCCATAAAGCGATTTTGCAGGAATATGCACCGCATCTAGGCTATCACTATCAGGCACAAAAGAAGACTGTGATGGTGTCTTATCATTCTGTGACATAGCCAGCCTCCCTTTTCCTATTTTTTATCAGCAAAATGACAACAACATGCCATAAATGGCTGAGATGTGCTTCGATCAAGTGCTTTCGCGACGCGTGCCAAGCCCCTGTCACGATGCCCTTAGCGTATCATAATTAGCCGCCTTGCGGAACCCTCACATTTACGTGATATGGCCTTGTAATAAAATTACAAACAGCTATTTTGAAATATTATGATCAGCTTTAGATCACACCTTCATCAGCCCTATCAAGGCTAGAAAGAGACCGGCTTTATGACCTTCCTTCGCCATGACGTGCCTTATGATGCCGTCCCCTTTTTGGGGGAGAGCTGGCCGTGGTTCGGCGGTGATTTGCAAACCTTGCGAAATGTGTTCCTGAGGCAGGACCCCGCCCTTGCACCAGGTGAGAGATGGGAGATTGATGTTTCAGACGGCGATAAGCTTGTCGGCTTTTATCATGAAGCATCACAGCCTGTTGCCATGCTCGTCATCATTCATGGCCTCGCCGGTGACAGTGAAAGCAGCTATATCAAACTGCTCACTCACCATGCGCTAGCGCATCATATATCCGTGTTACGCGTGAATTTACGCGGCGCTGGCGCCGGCCGCCCGCTCGCAAAAGGGGCCTATCATGCCGGCCGCAGTGATGATTTAGCGGCAGTGGTCACCGCCATGACACAGGCCTATCCTGGTCGTCCTTGTTTCATGACGGCGTTTTCTTTGGGTGGCGCCATGGCGCTCAATCTGGTGGCACGCCATCAATCCATTATCTCACACCTTGCCGGGCTCGTGACATTTTGCGCGCCTTTTGACATGGTGGCTTGTGCCGCCCGCTTTCATCGGTGGCGCAACACACCCTATATCCGGCACTTCACCTCGTCCTTAAAAGCACAGGCCAAAGCAGCCCCCGCCGCGGACCCTGCCCTCATGGCTCAATTAGATAGGGTGACCACTGTGCGTCAGTTTGATGATGTCTTTACCGCACCAGCCGCTGGCTATGCCAATGCTGATGCGTATTATGAAGGCACAAGCACGCACCAGCTATTAGATCAATTGCAGGTACCGACATTATTGGTCCATAGCGATAATGACCCTTGGATTGGCGTTGAGGCGTATCAACAGGTACGATGCCATGAGCGGCTGCATTGCCTCATCACAAAAGGTGGTGGGCATGTCGGGTTTCATGATAGGGAAACACGAAACAGATGTTGGCAAAGTCACATAGCTGTGCAATTTATCACGCATCAGCTAGTAAGTTTAAACAGAGAAGGATGAGGGCATGAGTGGCTATTGGATCACAGCCGGGCAATTGCGTGCCAAACTCATCCCCTTTGGGGCCTCACTACAAGAATTATATTTTGACCCAACGCCTCACTCGCTTGTACTTGGCCTCACAAATGAGGCTGACTATGACGGTCATGGCGCGCATTTGGGCGCCAATGCCGGGCGCTATGCCAACCGGATTGCGCAAGGTTGCTTCTCCCTTAATGGGACGGACTATCAACTGGATCGCAATGAGCTGGGCAAACATTGTTTGCATGGCGGCACGCAGGGGACAGGCGTGTGTTTATGGCAGGTCACGCATCATAGTGAAGATACCCTTATGTTTGCGCTAGAGGAGCCGGATGGATGGATGGGGTTCCCTGGCGCTTTATCAGCAACGCTGACCTATCAGGTGACAGCAGATAATCGCCTGTCTTTGTCATTTGATGCGACCTGCAGCGAAGATAGCATCGTGAATTTCGCCCATCACAGCTATTTCAATTTGGCAAATGAAGCAGATATATCAGGCCATCAGCTGACGATTCACGCCGACCACTATTTGCCTGTGGATGATGAAAATATTCCGACCGGCGCAGTGGCAGAAGTTGCTGGCACGCCTTTTGATATGCGACATCACCGCTTGCTTGGCACGGACCGTTTTGATCATAATTTTTGCCTCACCGATCAAGGGGGCACTTTGCGCGAGGTGGCACAATTATCAAGTGATATATCTGGCATCACAATGCGCGTGGCAAGTGATCAGCCTGGCCTGCAATGCTATACAGGTGACCATCTCGCCATCTCAGCGCCGACTTGTCATGACAGGCCCTATCAGGCGCGCGCTGGCCTTTGCCTTGAGCCGCAACACTGGCCTGATGCCCCCAATCACCCGTCATTCCCGCAGGCAACCTTGCGCAAGGGGACGCGCTACCATCAAAGATGTGACTTCTCATTTTCACATGAGGGTGCGCGATGAAACAGGGCTATTCCCCACAAACACAGCGCCTTGTGCTGATTATATGTGCATTAGTATCAGGCGTGGGCTTTATCGATTCAACCGCATTGAACGTCGCCCTTCCCTTTATCCAACGAGATTTAGGCGCCGATGCGGCGAGCACTTATTGGGTACTTGAGATATATCTTCTCGGCCTCGCAGCGCTTACCATGGCGGGTGGCGCCTTGGGTGATAGCTTTGGCCGTCGGCGTCCCTTGCGATGGGGCACCTTATTCTTTGGGATAACATCAGTTGGGTGCGCATTATCCACTTCTGCCGAGATGCTTATCTTTTTCCGCGCCTTACAAGGCATTGCTGCCGCAGTCATGATCCCCGCCTCATTGGCCCTTATCAATGCCTCTTTTGCAAGTGAGGATAGAGGGGCAGCCATTGGCAAATGGTCGGCGCTTGTCTCTTTGACGATCCCATTAGGGCCGCTAGTGGGCGGCATATCAGTTGACCTTGCGGCATGGCCTGTCATTTTCTGGATCAATGTGCCTATTTGCGGACTAGTGCTGTATTTACTACATGATTTACCAGCACCGCCTTTTGAGCCAGATGAGTCTGTGCCGCTGGACATCAAAGGCTCTGCCACAATTACCTTAGCATTGGGTCTTGTCACCTATGCCCTCATGGAAGCAGGGCGTGTGGGTGAGTTTGCCTTGTCTCACCTGGCAACAGGCCTCGCAGGGATCGGGTTATTACTCTATTTCATCCGGCTGCAATATCGCCAGACACATCCCATGATCCCGCCGCATCTCTTCCAAAATAGACGATTTGTCATAGTGAATCTGCACACCATGTTGCTCTTTGCCGCTTTTCAGGGAGCCACCTTCTTTTTATCCTTTTTACTTGTGCAATCCTATGGGTACGGGGCGACAGCGGCGGGTGCAGCAGCCTTACCAATTTCTGTGCTTGTCACCTTATTATCGCGGCGCGCCGGCGCATGGACATCACGCTATGGGCCACGACATATCTTGCTAGTATCGTCTTTATTGATGGCTATCGCCTTCTTCCTCTTCAGCCTGACAGATGGCCGCTATTGGCAAAGCCTCTTCATCCCAATGGTTATTTTAGGCTTTGGTGTCGCCGCTTTTGCCGCGCCTGTGACAACCGTTGCGATGGTATCAGCTGGCAAAGGCCGTGATGGGCTTGCAAGCGGGGTGAATAATGCCGTGGCGCGTATCGGCCCTCTCCTTGGCATTGCCGCGATGGGTTATGTGTTATCAGTCCGGTTTGAGGCAGAAATTCTTGTATCTCCTGCCTTCTTGGACCTTGCTGATATTGCCCAAACCTATATTTTAGCGCATCTCAATGAATTAGGCGGCATGCAGATGCCTCAAGATTGGCCCCCTGCCTTACAAGAAGAGGCCCAGAAGGTCGTTGCCGATGCCTTTGCAGCCTCGATCGCAACCATCATGCAATTATGCGCCGGGCTAATGGCCCTATGCGCGGCTTTATGCCTTGTCTATCGCGCCGAGGATGCGACAGCTTGACGAGATAAAACGCCTCCCGCACACTCATCCTGGGAGGATTAGTCATGACAAAGCGATTTCTAAAAACAGCCTACGGCCTTGAGACCGCTGATCAAACGCGTGATTATTATCAAGATTGGGCCGCTAGCTATGATGCTGAAATTACTGAAAATGGCTATGCCACACCAGCGCGTTGCGCCGCAGCCTTAGCACGTCATGCGCCTGATCTAACGAAGCCGCTTCTAGATATTGGCTGCGGTACAGGCCTCTCTGGAATGGCATTTCAAAAAGCTGGTTTTACCACATTAGATGGCAATGATTTAAGCCCTGATATGCTGGCCCAAGCCAAGGCACGCGGGATCTATCGGTCTCTTGGTCTTGTTGATTTGAACAACCCTCTTGATTTTGAGGTTGGCGCCTATGATTACATTGCCGCGGTGGGTGTTATTTCTGTTGGTCATGCGCCGGCTCATACCATCATTGATATGCTGGATAAGCTCTTGCCCGGCGGGTTATTCGTGTTTTCCCTTAATGATCCCACCCTTGCAGAAGGCAGCTTTACCGCCACCTTGGACAAGGTCTTAGCAGACGAACAAGCTGAGCTATACGAAAGCCATCATGGCACGCATTTGCCAGGCTTTGGCATGGAATCAACGGTGATTATATTACGCAAACGCTAAAAAGAGCCAGACAAACCGCAAAGAAAAAGGCCGCCTGAGGATGCTCAGAGCGGCCTTCTCATTTAGGGAGATGGCATGTTAGAGATTGGGGTCAAAAAATATGCCGTCCCCCTAAGCTCTATTTCATTTCGTCATCGCGGACGAAGGTCACGGCATATTTGACTTCGCCGTCAAATAGTTTGGATGTTTCCATGCCTTCAGTCATGTAGAAGTGATGGCCTGCAATTCTATTTTCAAGGCGGTACCCCTTGGCGGCCATCCGACGACGGTGGAATTCCATCGCCGCAGCATCAAAGCTATCTGTCAAAATGGTAATACGTTCTTCTTCAGTTGCTAGTGTCATTTCTTAATCCCCAATCTTTGTGACCATTATCTGGTCGGTGAAAGAA
>WTJA01000020.1 GCA_011524995.1 Alphaproteobacteria bacterium
CGAGCTTGTTCTTGCGAAGCCACTGTACCGGCCATATCAGCTAGCGGTTCCCAGCCACGCAACCGGCGCAAAGGGTCTGATTGTGGTGTCGCATGATGAAGGTCGCCGAGTCCAAGGCCAATCAGGGCAAACAGTGCGGCAAAAAGATTGATAGACAAAGCAAGCCTTGCCCAGAAATGATGTCGTAGATGGCTCACAAATCCTGCGGTAATCAGGCAGGCGGCAGGCCAGGCTGTCGCCGCCCAATTGGCATTGGCTGTTTTGAGATAGGCTTGCCCCGTCATTAAGCCTAATACCGGCAAGCAGAACCATAAGAGCATGACAGGCATCTTTGTTTGGCGATAACGAAGCAAAGCGGCGCAGAATAAGATAAAGAATAATGGGCCAGAGACCGCAGATTGCGATACCAAAAATTCAAGGGCTTGGGAGAGGCTATAATCAGGTACTGATAAATCAGCATTTTCCCCTAGGTGCGAGAAGGTGATACCGCCATTGGCAAAGTTCCATATGAGGTTTGGTGAAAAACTAATCAGCGCGCCAGCGATGAGGGTGCCTATCCACCGCAATTTCATCGATGATGTTGTCTCTCGCTCGAGCAAGAGTGTGAGCACCGCGCCAACGACAAAATAAATCGCCGCATATTTGGCAAGAAGACCAATGCCAATGACAAGGCCAGAGGCAAAGAGATAAGACAGCTTGCCCTGTGCCCTGGCTTCTAGGAATAGAGCAAAGGCCATCACCCATGGCACAAGCAAAATGCTATCGGTGGAAATGACAAAGCTGCCAAGTGAGACAATGGGCAGTGAAATCCAGAATAAAGCCGCCCACCGGCCAACGGCTAGCGAGAAATGGCGTCGCCCAATATGCCAGAGGAGGCCAGCAATGATAAGGTGCAGGAATGGGGCGAGGCTCCGCGTGGCTGCTGCAGAACTGCCAAACAGCGCATCAGTCATCCCCAATACCCACCCAATTAAGGGCGGTTTGGAATAATAACCAAAATCAAGCTCTTGGCCCCAAAGCCAATATTGCGCCTCATCTACACCAAGCTCTAGCGGGCTAACTAGAATCGCAATAAAGCGCGCCACAACCAGCACCAAGATAGAGGCGAATAAGAGTTTATCAGCTGACCAGTTTTGTGGCTTATCACGCGTGGTCATCTCTGTCATTGGGGCGCCTCATTTTTCCGGTCATGCCGCGCGCTTCACAAGGATTGAGCGCGTCTCTCTCTAGCTTTATGGCAGATAGTTGCTATATAGCAAGAGAGCAATGAGTTTTAGACCCTCTGAAAAGGTAGGCTGATGACACCGCAGGAAATCGCATCTGAGATTATTGACGAGTTTTCATTCTTTGATGATTGGGCCGATAAATACCAACATCTGATTGATCAAGGTCGGTCTCTTGCGCCATTGCCAGACCAATATCGTGATGATGCGTATATTCTAAAAGGCTGTCAGTCAGTGGTATATTTCGCCTCAGATTCAGAAGAAGGGCAGCTTGTGTTCCACGCCGCATCAGACGCCGCAATCGTCCAAGGGTTAATCGCGCTATTGGTGCGGGTCTATTCAAAGCAGGCTCCCGCCGACATCCTTGCGCAAGATGCACAATTCTTGGCTGAGATTGGTCTTGATAAGCATCTATCAGCAACACGCAAAACAGGATTGGCGGCGATGGTCACCGCTATCCATGATGCTGCGCGGGCAGCGGCTTAGCCAAGCGCTCTTTCAGCGCGCGGCGTTTTGCCATAAGTCTCGCGATAACATTTTGAGAAATGCGAAGCAGAGACAAAGCCGCAGGCCAAGGCAACAGATAAGATAGACAAAGAGGTCTGGCGTAATAGCTGCCGCGCTCTTGCTAATCGCAAATTCAAATAATAGCGCGTTGGTGTTGTGGATAGATATTTCCGGAAGAGACGCTCTAGCTGTCTTGTCGATAGCGCCGCTTGTGAGGCCAATTCGGTTTGTGACATGGGCTCTTCAAGATGTTCTTCCATCAAGGCAACAACGGTTAGCAATTTCGGATGTGAAACACCCAATCTTGTGCGCAATTCCATTCTCTGGCGATCTGATGGGTCTCTGATTCTGTCATGGATAAATTGATCTGATACCTGCGCAGCAAGCGTTTGACCATGAATTTCAGATATCAGATAGAGCATCATATCAAGCGATGCTGTCCCACCTGAGCAGGTGATACGGTTGTCAAAAATCTCAAATAATTCATTTGTGATTTCTAAATGCGGAAATTCTTCTGCGAGCCCGTCGATATTTTCCCAATGGATGGTGCAACGTGACTCGTTGAGCAAGCCCGCGGCCGCGAGGACATAAGTGCCTGTGCAAATGGCGCCCACCACAGCGCCCTGACGATCAAGACGGCGCGTGACATTCAACACATTTTGGTCGGTATGGCTCTGCACATCCAAGCCGCCACAGACAAATACCAGACGGCATTCGGTAAGGTCTGCTAATTTATTGTCAACATCAACTCGCACCCCATTTGAGGCAGAGATCGGATCATCAGTTGGGCTTGCAATCACCCATTCAAATAATGTTTCACCTGACATGCGATTGGCCACACGCAACGGTTCAATCGCAGCTGAAAAAGCGATCATAGAAAAGTTTGGCACCATTAAAAAGCCAACTTTGATCGTGCCTGCTGATTTGCTCGACAGCAAGACTTCTTTGATTTTTTCGCCAGTTATCACAGTGGGGTCCTCGTGCAAAAGCTGCCTAATAAAACCATTAGCTCAAAATACTGAAAAAGAAAGTAGAAAAGCGAAGCGAAAGACGATTTTTTGCTAGTCCATGTCGCCCACAAGAAATGCTAGTCCTTGGATTTGTTATGTTCCTACTCTATAAGGGGCACAGTGCCAAAATATGAAACCCCACCAACTTGAAAAGACCGGATAGAAGAATATGAGCGACATCGAAATTGCCAGAGCTGCCACTGCCAAACCTATTTTTGAAATTGGCGACAAGCTGAATATCCCTGCAGAGGCTCTTAAGCCCTTTGGCCATGATAAGGCAAAAGTCGATCTTGCTTGGATTGAATCGCAGCCAGAGAACCCAGATAATAAATTGGTTCTTGTGACAGCGATTAACCCAACACCTGCTGGTGAAGGTAAGACAACAACAACTGTTGGTCTTGGTGATGGTTTGAATGCCATTGGCAAGGATGCCGTGATTTGTTTGCGTGAACCATCTCTTGGGCCTTGTTTTGGCATGAAGGGTGGCGCGGCCGGCGGCGGTTATGCCCAGGTTATTCCGATGGAAGATATCAACTTGCATTTCACAGGTGACTTCCACGCCATTACATCAGCCCATAATTTGTTGTCAGCCATGATTGATAACCATATTTATTGGGGCAATAGCTGTGATATTGATATCCGTCGTGTCGTATGGCGCCGTGTTCTTGATATGAATGACCGTGCGCTTCGTCAGGCTGTTGTCTCTTTGGGCGGTGTTGCGAATGGTTTCCCGCGTGAAACAGGGTTTGATATCACCGTGGCATCAGAGATTATGGCTATCTTGTGCTTGGCCTCAGATCTTGCTGATTTGCAAAAGCGTTTGGGTGATATCATCATCGGTTACCGCCGTGACCGGTCTCCTGTTTTTTGCCGCGATGTTGAAGCGGATGGCGCGATGACTGTTCTATTAAAAGATGCGCTTCAGCCAAATTTGGTTCAGACACTTGAAAACAACCCAGCCTTCATCCATGGTGGTCCGTTTGCGAATATCGCTCATGGCTGTAACTCAGTTGTTGCGACAAAGTCAGCGATGAAGCTTGGCGATTATGTTGTCACAGAAGCTGGTTTTGGCGCGGATTTGGGTGCTGAGAAATTCTTTGATATCAAGTGTCGCAAAGCAGGCCTATCACCTGATTGCGTTGTATTGGTTGCAACTATCCGCGCGCTGAAGATGAATGGCGGTGTTGCGAAAGACGAGTTGGGATCAGAAAATGTAAAAGCTGTGGAAAATGGCTCTGCTAACTTGCTTCGTCACATCGAAAACCTCAAGCAATTTGGTGTGCCAGTTGTGGTGGCTATCAACCATTTCATCACTGATACAGATGCCGAAGTCGCAGCCGTAAAAGCAGCCGCCGAAGGTGTTGGTGTTGATGCGATTTTATGTCAGCACTGGGCCAAAGGCTCAGAAGGTACACTTGAACTTGCCAATAAGGTGGTCGAAGTTTGTGAATCAGCTGCTGCACAATTCGCCCCGCTTTATCCAGATGACATGCCACTCTTTGAAAAGATTAAGACAGTGGCCACACGTATCTATCGTGCGGATGATGTGGCAGCAGATAAGCGTATCCGTGATCAGCTGCGTGATTGGGAAGCCGCTGGCTATGGCAATTTGCCAATCTGTATGGCGAAGACTCAATATTCGTTCTCAACAGACCCGAATTTGCGCGGTGCACCAACGGGCCATATCGTGCCAGTGCGTGAAGTGCGCCTCTCAGCCGGGGCAGGGTTCATCGTGGTAATTTGTGGTGATATCATGACGATGCCTGGCTTGCCACGCGTCCCAGCAGCAACATCAATCTGTTTGGATGAGAATGGCCAAATTGACGGCTTGTTCTAAGTCTTAGCGAATTATCTCGTTGAAAAGGCGTCTGCATTTCAGGCGCCTTTTTGCTTTTCGATATAAACTCTGCTAGGCAAGGGCCATGAGCGAAGAGATTATTACATCAGCCACGAATAAAGAGGTCAAGCTACTGCGATCTTTGCATGAACGCAAATATCGCAAACAGACAGGCCTGTTCCTTGCTGAGGGAATGCGTATTTGCCTAGAGGCTATTTCGCTAGGGCAGGCGCCACGCAAGTTGGTCTATGCCGCAAGCCGTGCCCATGACAAGCCTGTGCGCGAACTAATTGATGCGTGCCGCGGTGCTGGTGGGCGCAGTCTTGCCGTATCTGAAGATTTGTTATCGCGTATTAGCCGGAAAGATAACCCTCAAATGGTTATTGGGGCGTTTGAGGCCCGTTTTGCATCCGCTGATGTGATTGTGCCAAAAGACAACAAATTATGGGTTGCGCTTGATCGTGTGAGAGACCCTGGCAATCTCGGTACCATTATGCGGACAGCTGATGCGGTGGGTGCCACAGGTGTCATTCTCATCGATGATTGCACAGACCCTTATTCCTTAGAAGCCGTAAGGGCCTCTATGGGTGCCATCTTTAACTGCCAGCTTGTTAAATTATCACAGGATGAGTTCTGCGCTTTTGCCAAAAGCTGGCCTGGTGAAATTATTGGTACAGCCTTGCAAGCATCTGTTGATTATCGCACGGCTGATTACAGCAAGGCGACTATCATGCTGATGGGAAATGAGCAAGCAGGGCTGCCAGATAAGTTGATCGATGCGACAACCACATGCATTCGCATGCCAATGATGGGCCGTTCAGATAGTTTGAACCTCGCAGTTGCCACAGGTGTTAGCCTCTATGAATGGCTGCGGCACCGCGTTTAATCTGTATTGGTTTCCTCATTTTGCCAGCGCACAAAAAGAGCCTGGCCAATAGCACGCGGATTATCTTGTTCTTCTCTAATAGCAAGCTCACCTGAGGTGAGGTGGCCTGGCATGGCTGATAGCGCTTCAGCCACGGCACTATGCACCGCTAAGGTCGAGGTGCGGATGGCGTAAATGGTCAGCACGAGGAAGGCTGCTTCTGGGGAGAGGATCTGCCGGCACTGTTGCAATAATTCGGGCAATGTCTCTTCCAAGCGCCAGATTTCGCCTTTTGGCCCTCTGCCATATTTAGGCGGGTCTAAAATGACCCCATCATAGAGATTGCCTCGTCTGACCTCACGCGCTACAAATTTTGACACATCATCAGTCATAAAACGGATTGGCGCATCACCTAACCCTGATAGGTCACGATTTTCAAATGCCGCAGCGATGGCTTTTTTCGACGCATCAATATGTGTCACCTCAGCCCCTGCCGCAGCCGCATGCAAAGAGGCCGCCCCGGTATAGGCAAATAGATTTAGGATGCGCGGCTTACGGCCATGTTTGGCAATGAAAGCCTTAATTTTATCAGCGCAAAATTGCCAATGGGCGGATTGTTCTGGGAAAAAGGCTAGATGGCGAAAGGGGGTAGGGCTCGCATAAAAGCGAATGGTCTCAAAGCCCATCTCCCACCGTTCTGGCAGATGCTTTGCTAATTGCCAGCGTCCGCCTTTTTCAGGATCGTCAGATGTCGCGGCAAAGCGCCCTGCCGCCGCGTCCCATAGGCTATCATCACATCGTCTTGGCCATAGTGCCTGAGGTTCTGGGCGGATGAAGCTGTAGGGACCAAACCGTTCCAATTTCATCCCATCACCTGAATCAAGCAAGCCATAATCTTGCCAACCCTCGGCAAAACAAATTTCGCCTGTTTGAAATCCAAATGATGTCATATGCGCCTCACTAGTTGCGGCATGATCGGTGCCGTCATTTCGCGCTGGCACCATGGCCCAACAACCCTTGCCCTGCAAGTAAAAAGGGACAAATCCGCTGGCAAGGGTCAATTCTACGAAAAAATCATCTCATTTCTATAAATATATGATAGCATAATAGAAAATTATACCTCTACACTATGATGTTGTACCATCAGCAAGGGCGGGAGTGGCCTATGGATAAAATTGACCATCACATTTTAACATTACTTCAACAGGATGCCTCGCTCCCTGTGGCAGATGTCGCGCGCAAGGTCGGCTTGTCGGTGACCCCTTGCTGGCGTCGTATTCAAAAAATGGAAGAAGAAGGTATCATCAAAGCGCGTGTTGCCTTGTTGGACGGGCCCAAAATTGGGATGGGTATGTCTGTATTTGTGGGGATTAAGACAGATCAGCATAATGCGGATTGGCTATCTCATTTTGCTGAGACGATTGCCGCCTTTCCCGAAGTTGTAGAATTTTACCGCATGTCTGGCGAGGTCGACTATATGCTGCGCGTCGTTGTCCCAAATATGGCCGCTTATGATGTGTTTTATAAAAAGCTGATCAGCGAAGTGACCTTGACAGATGTCAGCTCAAGCTTTGCGATGGAAGAGATTAAAAACACCACCGCGCTGCCTTTGCCAGACGTCTCTTAAGCTACTTAAAAAGGAGATTGCGCCAAGCTGTGGCAGCGGTGTCTTTTGCAAAAAGTGGGTGCTTGGCGCGCGTAAGACATGCCGCTTTGAGGGCTTGTAATGCCGCTTCATTATTGGCGAGCTCACAGATTTTATCTGCGAATGCTGTGCTATCTGTCGCATGGAAAATCGGGGCCACTTGTCCTTTGTCCAGACAATGGTTGGCGCCAAAACTATCGCTGGCGAGAATGCCGACGCCATGGCTCATCGCCTCTGGGAAGACAAAGCCAAAAGGCTCATCAAATGACGGAATGATGAAGAGATCAAGGCTTTGTAGAAACGGGGTAAAATCAACCCATCCCCGAAAGGTCACAGGGCCCCCTTTTGAGGCATTATAGGCCGCAAGCGCCTGTTCATCCTCACCTCTACCACCACATTCAAAGATGATATCAGGCTGTCTTTGTTTCACCTCAGCGGCGATATCAATAAAGCCAGCTAGATTTTTCTTACCCACCATGCGCCCAGCTGCACCAACACGTAAAGGGCGATTGATAGGGGTGGTTTCTGCTTTTATCGGTCCTTCATGATAATGGCCGATGTGATGCAACTTTCCTGTGTCCCACCCTGCGTCTTTTGCTTTGGTTATCCCCCCTTCGGTGAGGCAAACAAGCTCATCACAGGCGTGAAACTGGTGCGGTTTATCATTGTGACAAATGCCAATGACGCGGTGCCCAACCGGTTTTAAGGCACGTGCGAGAAACCCATTATGACACAGAATAATGTCAAATGGGGTGCGGCGATGCCGTTGAAATGCCAGGGCCGGTAGATAGCGTGCCATAACCCTGTGCGCTTGTCCCATCTCATAGACAGGGATGCGTGCCTCTTTGGCGTGATCAGCAAAGTGTGAGGCAGGTGATAGAATGCTTATCTCTGCCTCAGCCATATCTTGTAATAAGGCAAGCTGATCACGCAAAGCGCGTTCAATCCCGCCGGCTTGTCTATCAGATGTGGCGATGAGGATCCGCGTCATAGTTGGATATAAACAGCCTTCACTTCGCTATAGGCTTCGATGGCGTAATGCGAGCTCTCTCTGCCAAAGCCAGATTGTTTGATGCCCCCAAACGGCCAATCTGGCGGGATGAGGTTATAGCTATTGATCCAGACATTGCCTGCCTCAAGCGCATCAGCCACACGGTGCGCCCGTGAGAGATCAGATGTGATAAGCCCAGCGCCAAGGCCAAACTCTGTTTGATTGGCGCGCGCTATCGCTTCTTCTTCTGTCTTGAAAGTGAGGACTGACATCACTGGGCCAAAAATCTCTTCTTTAACGATCCGCATATCATCATGGCAGTGTGTCATGATGGTAGGCTCAATGAAAAACCCATTTTCAAATCCTTGGGGATGTGCGGCCTTGCCACCTGTCGCAATCACAGCCCCTTCTTCAACACCAATTTGGATATAGTCCAAAACACGCTTTTGATGTTGCGCAGAGATGATCGCACCCATTTGGACGTCATCTGACATTGGGTCACCGATGCGCATCTCAGCAGCGCGCTTTACCATTTCAGCGATGACTTTTTCAGCTATACCCTCTTGGATGAAGACGCGTGTGGCATTCGAGCAGACCTCGCCTGCCGTATAGAAATTGGCATCCATCGCTGTTTGCACGGCCAATTCAAAATCAGCATCATCAAAGATAACCAATGGCGCTTTGCCACCCAATTCTAAGGTCACTTTTTTCAGGCTATCGGCCGCTTGTTTCAAAATGAGCTTGCCAGTATCAACGCCGCCAGTCAGCGAAATTTTCGCAATGCCAGGATGCGCGCACATGGCAGCGCCAATTTCATGGTCGCCTTGCAAGATTTGCAGTAATCCTTTTGGCAGTCCGGCCTCATGCGCAATTTCAACGATGCGCTGCGCGACGAGCGGGGTTTCTTCGGATGGCTTTAGGATAAAGGCATTCCCAGCCGCAAGGGCAGGGGCTGATTTCCAACAGGCGATTTGTGCCGGATAATTCCAAGCGCCAATGCCGGCGCAAACCCCAAGCGGCACACGTCTAGTATAGCCAAGCGCGCCATCCCATTGATGTGATGTGCCTGTCATTGTCGCAGTTAGATTGGCGAAATATTCATACGCATCGGCCCCTGATGGCACGTCACCTGTCACAGCCTCACTATATAATTTGCCAACATCTTGGACCTCTAGGCGAGAGAGCTCTTCATTTGCATCATGCAGAGCTGCGGCCACTTTGTGAAGGATACGGCTTCTATCTTGCGAAGAGGTGGCGGCCCAGTCTTTTTGGGCGCGTGCCGCAACAGCAACTGCTTGGTCTAGCATCTCAGGTGAGGCGCAATCGACCATGGCAATAATTTCACCTGTTGCGGGATAAATTTTTTCTATCTGGCGCTTGCCAGAAGATACAAATTCACCATTAATAAACGAGTTGATGTGCTGCATGGTAAGTCTCTTATTCCGTTGGTGGCGCACCAGGTGCAATTAATGACGAATATGGGCTGAGGAGGCCCTAGTTTGTTTCTGATGATTTTAGACAAAGAAACAAGAAAGCAAAGCGGAAAAACCACTTTATCAAAAGGCAGATGCGATGGCTGACACCATTTATGATGTTGATGTAAACGAGGCACGCCGCGATATGGCAGCCTTGTTCCGCTGGACGGCGCGGGAGCGGCTTCATGAAGGTATCGCGAATCATTTTTCAATGGCCGTGACCTCTGATGGCCAACAATTTTTAATGAACCCCTATGGCATTCACTTCTCTAAGATTAAAGCTAAAGATTTGTTATTGCTTGATGCGACAACAACGCCTGATTCAGCTGATGGCATTGTCGATATTACGGCCTGGGGTATTCATGGCGCGATGCATCGCAACAACCCAGCTGCGCGCGTGATTTTGCACCTCCATTCTCCCTATGCGACCGCTTTTACCTGTTTAAAAGACCCGCATTTACCGCCCATTGACCAAACCACAGCTCGGTATTTCAACCGTCTGGCTTATGATTCTGGCTTTGATGGGATGGGAATTGGCGATGAGGGGGAGCGCCTATCGCATCTTCTGGGTAATCAACGTACCCTCGTGATGGGGAATCATGGGGTGCTAACCGCTGGTCAAACGCCAGCCATTGCGTGGGATTTGATGTATCATATGGAAGTTGGATGCCGCAATTATATGCTGGCCTTGGCGACCGGACAGCCCCTTGCCGTTATGGATGATGGTGTGGCTGAAAAAACAGCGCAGCAATGGGAGGGCTATGAAGAGATGGCGCCTTATCATCTTGCTGCCATTCGGCGTATCCTCGACGAGGAAGAGCCAGACTATGCTGAGCTCGCGGCCGCGTAATCAGTTACCTTTCCTGTATTTTTTGTGTGAGTTTTATTATGAATATTAGTTCATTTCCGGCCTTGATTGGGCATGCCGGTGCCGCTCTTGAAGCCCCTGCCTTCTTTGTGAATAAACAGGTAAAACATCTGTTTCTGCTCGCAGATCCGTTCCTTGTGCAATCGGGCCAGTTAGCCCCATTGATGGGCGCGTTGGATGAGGCTGGTTTAACGGTGACACTCTATTCTGATTTTGCGGGTGAGCCCAAGATGCCAAAAATGCGTGAAATCGTGGCGCTGGCCAGAGACGCAAAAAGTGAGGCGGTTTTGGGTGTCGGGGGTGGTTCGACGCTTGATATGGCGAAGATCCTCTCTATCACCTTGGTGGCTGACCGCCCACCGGAAGATTATTGGATGATGGCTACACCGCTGCCAGAGGCGAGCTTGCCATCTATCATGATCCCTACAACAGCTGGCACAGGATCAGAGAGCTGTTCTACCAACATCATTTCAAGCGATGATGGCCATAAGGGCTGGGTATGGGGACCGCAAACAAAACCAGATTTAATTATCCTAGACCCAGAATTGGGCGCAAGCCTGCCACCGCGTATGACTGGTTGGTGCGGTATGGACGCGTTGATCCATGCCTTTGAAGCGGCTTCAAATCGGTATGGGCATATCAGCGCGCTGTCTTATGCGCATCAAGCCTTGCGTATCGGCAAAGAGGCGTTACCTCTCGCTGTTGCAAAGGGTGATGATCTTGAGGCTCGCACAAACATGTTGCTTGCCTCTAGCTGGGCAGGGGCCGCCATTGATCAAGTTGGCACGTCTGTGGCGCATCACATCAGCCATGCGATGGCGACCTTGGGGCCTATCCATCATGGTCGGGCAACTGCTATCGGCTTTGAAATCACATTGCGTTGGTTATGTGATGACAGCTTGTTAGGCGATGTCATGCCAGAAGATGGCGTTCGTAAATTCACAGCACTCGCAGAGATTTTTGGCTGCGCAAGCTATCACGATTTGCCACAAGCCCTCACTGAATTTATGGATAAGGCTGGTATTGATCGCACATTGCCGCCTCATTTTGCAGCGTTCGATAAAGCAGATCTCAAGGCGCAATTACTGGCTGATTATACGCAAAGCATGCGTGTGGCAGCGCAAAAAGAGGTGTCTGAGACAGTGATTGATTGGATTATTGAAGAGCTAGCCGCGCTTCCTGTTCACGAGACTGACTAAGAAGGGCAGGGCGTGTCTTTTCCTGATGGCGAAATCAGCTATGTCATGGGTGTGGGTATCGACTAATGGCTTACAGAACAGGATAGGCATAGATGGCACAGCAAGATAATCCCTGTATGATAACAGTGGCAATCACGGGCTCATTGCCGCGCAAATCGCATAATCCCGCGGTACCGATTTCTGTGACAGAACAGATTGAAAGTACGCATGAAGCATTTGAAGCGGGGGCGGTTATCCTTCATGCACATGTCCGCAATGAGGATGAGAGCCCGTCCTCAGATCCTGACAAATTCGCCGCTCTGTTGGAAGGCGTGCATCGCCATTGTCCAGAGATGATTATCCAATTTTCAACAGGCGGGCGGTCTGGGTCTGGCGAAGTGCGCGGCGGCATGTTGCCGCTGCGCCCCGATATGGCCTCCCTATCAGTGGGGTCAAATAATTTTCCAACCATCGTGTATCAGAACCCGCCCGATCTTGTGGCCTGGCTGGCGGCGGAGATGAAGCGCTATGATATTTTGCCGGAAATTGAGGTCTTTGATTTAAGCCATTTGCATCAAGCAGCACAGATGCAAGCCGCCGGCGCTTTCATGAAAATGCCGTATGTTCAATTTGTAATGGGCGTGAAAAATGCGATGCCGGCTGATAGGGATGTGTTTGACTATTATCTGTCATCGCTGCAACGCCTTATGCCAGGCGCGCAGTGGTGTGGCGCTGGGATTGGCGCAGCGCAGCTTACCTTAAATGAATGGTGTGTGGCAGCCGGTGGTCATGCGCGCACAGGGCTCGAAGATAATGTGCGTCTTGATAAAGCGACATTGGCGCCATCTAATGCGGCATTGGTGAAGCGTGTTATCGCGCTTTGTAATAAGTATGATCGGCCAGTTGCCACCCCGCAACAAGCAAGAGAGATGCTAGGGTTATCACGCTAGCGGTCTGTTTTTTTTCTCATGCTCCGCCTTATAGAACTTTTTTCTCCCGTCTATTAGCGTTGTAAAAAATCTATCTTTTCACCGCTTCTGGTGATTGCGACCCTCTCAGATAGGCGTATGCTGTGCCGCTCATTTAGCCGGCTGGGGAGCATGCGATGGAACAGTTACTAACCCTTATCATTGACCTGCGCGACGAATATGGCGTGATTCCCTTGGTGCTGACCGGCGGCGCAGCCATTGGTTTGCTGTTTGGTATCGCTGCTGAACGCTCTGATTTTTGTTCAAGAACCGCTTTGCTCTCTCTCATGGATGGTAGTCACCGTACGGCCCCTATTCCTATTTTGACGATTTTAATTGCGATGCTTGTCGCTTTGATTGGCACACAGACAGCCGCTATTCTTGGTCTTTCAACCTTGGATGAGGCTGTCCACCATGAGGTAGATTTGCGTATTGGTGGCATTTATTTGGGCGCGGTACTCTTTGGCGCTGGTATGATTTTAGCGCGCGGCTGTGTGTCGCGCATGCTCGTTCTATCTGCCAGAGGCAACATAAGGGCAGTCATCACCATCACGTTTTTAACGCTTGTTGCTTGGGCCTCGATTTCAGGGATTTTAGCGACGCCTCGTATCGCCTTGGCTGGATTTGGGACACTCCCAATTACTTTTAATCATAGCTCTGTGGCTGCAGGTATTACATTTTTGCCGTTACTCGCGCTTTTGGGTTTCTGGCGGCGCGGCCTAGGAGCATTGTCAGCTATGCAATGGGCCGCATCAGTGACTATCGGCTTGTTGGTTGTGCTCGGTTTTCTTGTTACAGGTCTTGTCGGTGCCGATGATTTTGACCCTGTGCCGGTTGAGGGCTTGCGTTTCTTGCAACCTGTTACAGAGAGCCTTGCTTGGTTTGTTTATGGCTCTGCTTTGCCTTTAAAATTCGGGCTATCGCTGGTGATTGGTACGCTCATAGGGGCAGGTCTATCAGCACAAATCGGAAGACGCGCTGCTTTGCAGGGATTTGACGGGGCACCGCATCCTGCACGCTATCTGGCAGGGGCTAGCCTGATGGGGTTTGGCGGTGTTGTCTCAGGTGGTTGCACCATTGGCTGGTTGCTGAATAATGCCGCGACAGCCCATCTTGGCGTTTTTGTCGCCATTGCCGGCTATGTGACAGCTTATTGGTTGTTATCCTTTACTAAATGGGCTGCCTTACAGCCCTCAAATCAAGCGTGATTGGGACAGCTATTTAGTAAGATATAGCTGGGTGGTTTACCGCATAGCAAAATTCCACATTATATTATTGGTTTTCATCTTCTGAAAAGTTGGTAAGCTCAAGCTCTGGCAGCTGAATGCAAATGCATCTGCCATGGGTGGGGTAATGCACCAACTTTAGGGAGTGAGAAATGAAAAAACTACTTACATCAGCGTTGCTAACAGGCGCGCTCTTGTCATCAAATGCCGCACTTGCGGACGGTCATGGCGGCTGTAATGATGGCGAAATTGTTATTAAATTTGCGCATGTGACAAACACGGATAAGCATCCAAAAGGTATTGCGGCGTCTCTATTAGAAGAGCGCGTGAATAAAGAGATGAATGGCAAGGCTTGTATGGAAGTCTATCCAAACTCAACGCTTTATAATGATGATAAGGTGCTTGAAGCGATGCTGAATGGTGATGTGCAGCTTGCCGCGCCATCTTTGTCAAAATTTGAAAAATTCACAAAGCAATTCCGCATCTTTGATTTGCCATTCATGTTCAAGAATATCGATGCTGTGAACGCGTTCCAGGCCTCTGAGCAAGGTCAGGCGATGAAGGACAGCATGCAGAAGCGTGGCCTACAAGGTCTACAATTCTGGCATAATGGCATGAAGCAGATGTCTGCCAATGTGCCTTTGATGGATCCAACAGATGCCAATGGTTTGAAATTCCGCGTGATGTCATCAGAAGTGCTAGTCGCACAGATGAAAGCTTTGGGCGGTTCACCACAAAAAATGGCCTTCTCTGAAGTCTATGGCGCCCTTCAGCAGGGTGTTGTTGATGGCCAGGAAAACACATGGTCAAACATCTATGGCAAGAAGTTCTTTGAAGTACAGGCCGGTGTTACCGAGACAAATCACGGTATCTTGGACTATCTTGTTGTTGCATCAGTTGATTGGCTAGACAGCCTTGAGCCTGCAACACGTGACCAGTTCCTTACTATCTTGGCAGAAGTCACAGAAACACGGAACAGCGAATCATATAATGTGAACCAAAAGAACCGTCAGGCGATTTTGGATGCTGGTGGTACAATCCGCACATTGTCAGATGCTGAGCGTCAAGCTTGGGTGAATGCTATGTTGCCTGTGTGGGAACAGTTCCGCGAAGATGTTGGTCAAGCTAACATTGATGCCGCACAAGCCATCAATGCGCGCTTCTAATTAGCCGTATATGTAACAAGAAAGGGTGGGCAACTGCCCTTTCTTGCGCTTTGTTTCACGTGTCATTTTGAGGTCATTTTCTTGGAAAAACGACATTTTATAGACAGCTTAGAAGAGACTGTTATCGCGCTCATTCTTGGCTTGATGACAGCGATCACCTTTGCCAATGTGATTGCTCGTTATGTATTTAATTCTAATATTTTGTGGGCGCTTGAGCTCACAGTGTTTTTATTTGCCTGGCTAGTCCTATTAGGGGCGTCCTATGCCGTTAAAAAAGGCGCCCATCTAGGGGTTGATGTTTTCATAAATTATTTGCCACCTGCGCCGCGTCGTATCATGGCGCTTATCACTGTGGCGGTTTGTATTGCCTTTAGTCTACTGATGCTAAAAGGTGCGTGGGATTACTGGGCTAATTTTGCCAACCTCCCTGCGACGGAGGGGCGCTGGTTCCCGACCGGCTTCCAAGAGAAATTCCGTGCCAAAGGCTGGTATGAGGTGAATGATATTCCGCTGCCAGGCCTTTTGCTATGGATGCAGGATGTCTTTAATGATGGCGATGAATATGAAATGATTCCCCGTCTTTTGCCTTATATGGTGTTGCCCTTTGCGATGGCACTGATGCTCTTTCGCTTTGTTCAAGCAGCGATAGCGATTTGGGTTGGCAAGAGTGACCGCTTAATTGCCAGCCATGAAGTGGAAGATGAATTAGATGAGATCAAAGCAAGCCACGATAAGCAGGGAGCTGTCTGATGGAAGTCGCACTATTATTCTCGCTTGTGATTGGGTTGCTCATCATCGGCGCGCCGATTGCCGTATCTCTTGGGATGTCATCAATCCTGTTCCTGTTATGGTTCTCAGACTCGTCTCTGGCTTCAATTGCCCAAACATTATTCTCAGCCTTTGAAGGGCATTATACCCTGTTGGCAATTCCCTTCTTCATTCTTGCCTCTGCCTTTATGACAACAGGCGGCGTGGCAAAGCGCATCATTCGGTTTTCGATTGCATGTGTGGGGCATTTGCCAGGTGGTCTTGCCATTGCGGGTGTGTTTGCTTGCATGTTGTTTGCCGCATTGTCAGGCTCGTCTCCTGCAACCGTTGTGGCGATTGGGACCATTGTCATTGCTGGGATGCGTCAGGTTGGCTACAGCAAAGAATTTGCGGCTGGCGTGATATGTAACGCTGGTACGCTTGGGATTTTGATCCCGCCATCTATCGTGATGGTGGTCTATGCCGCATCTGTTGAGGTGTCTGTAGGACGGATGTTCCTTGCTGGCGTGATACCGGGCCTGCTAGCTGGGTTTATGTTGATGGCTACCATCTATATCATTGCCAAAATCCGTAATTTGCCAAAAGGGGAGTGGCAGGGCTGGGGCGAGGTTGTCGCATCTGCGCGTGAGGCTGGCTGGGGCCTGTTTTTGATTGTCATTATTCTTGGCGGGATTTATGGCGGGATTTTCACGCCAACCGAAGCCGCGGCAGTTGCCGCTGTCTATGCCTGGTTTATCGCCAGCTTCGTCTATAAGGATATGGGGCCTTTGAAGCAGGCCGGGAAACGCTTTTGGCAAGCCCCGCAAGCCCTTATCACAGCTTTATTTCACCCTGATACAAA
This sequence comes from Alphaproteobacteria bacterium, assembly GCA_011524995.1. Classification (GTDB taxonomy): domain Bacteria; phylum Pseudomonadota; class Alphaproteobacteria; order Puniceispirillales; family Puniceispirillaceae; genus UBA685. Next base: position 16,569 of record WTJA01000020.1, read on the forward strand.
GCAAACCCTATTCGATGCTGGCAAGCTGACAGTGACCTTGCTCTTTGTGATTGCGAATGCGCTCATTTTGAAACACGTCCTGACAGATGAACAAGTGCCGCAAGCGATTGCCTCAGCGATGTTGTCAGCTGGTTTTGGGCCGGTGATGTTCTTGATCATCGTCAATGTCATCCTGCTTATTGGTGGGCAATTTATGGAGCCATCCGGCTTGCTTGTGATTGTCGCGCCGCTGGTATTTCCGATTGCCATTGAGTTAGGGATTGATCCCATTCA
>WTJA01000034.1:0-2729 GCA_011524995.1 Alphaproteobacteria bacterium
TATTAATACAAAATGAAAAAACTTCTGGACATATGATTACTCATCAGTTAGGACAAGCTCACCCCCGCCTCAAACATCTAACTGTTATGAGGAACAATGTGATGAGCACTTACCTAGAACTCGTTGCACAGAAGGCCGAGACCATCAAAGCTGGTGGCAATGGCTGGGCTGCGATTAATGCGGAATATGCCGCGCGTATGGAATTGCAGAACCGGTTCAAGACTGGCCTAGATATCGCCCGTTACACGGCGGATATTATGCGTAAAGATATGGCAGAGTATGATGCCGATAGCAGCCAATATACGCAAAGCTTGGGCTGCTGGCATGGTTTTACTGCCCAGCAAATGATGATGGCTGTGAAACGCCACCGCAAAACAACAAACAAATCATATGTCTATCTATCAGGCTGGATGGTTGCGGCCTTGCGTTCCGATTTCGGACCTTTGCCTGACCAATCAATGCATGAAAAGACAGCTGTGTCTGGTCTTATCGAAGAGATTTACACCTTCCTTCGTCAGGCAGATGCGCGTGAGCTACGTCACCTTTTTGTTGACCTCGATAATGCGAGAGCCAATGGCGGTGATGTTGATGCTGCTTTGGCTGCTATCGATAATCATGAAACACATATTGTGCCGATCATTGCTGATATTGATGCTGGTTTTGGTAATGAAGAAGCCACCTATCTCTTGGCAAAGCGCATGATCGAAGCGGGCGCCTGCTGTATCCAGATTGAGAACCAGGTATCAGATGCGAAACAATGTGGTCACCAAGATGGTAAAGTGACTGTTCCACATGAAGATTTCTTATCTAAGATCAATGCCGTTCGTTATGCCTTCTTAGAGCTAGGGGTTGATAATGGTGTCATCGTGGCACGTACAGACAGCCTTGGCGCTGGCCTGACACAAAAGATCCCCGTATCGCAAACAGCTGGTGACTTGGCCGACCAATATAATTCATTCCTTGAGCTAGAAGAAATCTCAGATATCTCAAGCTTGAAACAAGGTGAGCAAATCGTCACACAAGGCGGCAAAGCCTATAAGCCGGTTCGTCTACCAAATGGTCTTTATGCCTTCCGCGAAGGCACAGGCGAAGACAGATGTGTCTTGGACGGCATCACATCATTGCAACATGGCGCTGATATGTTGTGGATTGAGACTGAAAAGCCAAATGTTGCCCAAATTGGTGGCATGGTTAGCCGTATTCGTGACGTTATGCCGAATGCAAAACTTGTCTATAACAACTCACCAAGCTTTAACTGGACCTTGAACTTCCGTAATCAGGTTTATGCTGAATGGGTAGAAGCTGGCAAAGATGTATCAGCTTATCCAAACCCTGCTGAGAACCCACAGGCACTTATGGATCCAACATTTGATGATAGCGAGCTTGCGGCAGCAGCAGATAAGCTTGTGCAATCATTCCAAGCAGATGGATCACGTGAAGCTGGTATCTTCCATCACTTGATCACATTGCCAACTTACCACGATACCGCACTTGGCACAGACGTATTGTCAGAAGGCTATTTCGGTGATTTGGGCATGCTTGCTTATGTTCGCGATGTTCAACGCCGTGAAATCCGCCGTGGCATGGCGTCTGTGAAGCACCAAGATTTGGCTGGCTCAAACATTGGTGATGACCATAAGGAATATTTCTCTGGTGATATGGCGTTGTTGGCCTCTGGCGAAGACAACACAATGAACCAGTTCTAATCTGAAATTCGGCCATGCCTTGCGCTTCAATAGCAAGGCATGACTGACAGAGGGCGTTCCTCAAAACGTGGAAAAGAGGCTTAAGACTATCTTAAGCCTCTTTTTTCTTGGCTAAATTTAGGCTTCCCATATCTGGGCGGGGGGACCGAGTGCCTCTCTGTCAATTGTCACACCCAAGCCAGGGCTATCAGGTGGCATCACACCACCAGCGATGAGCGGTGCGGCAAATGTCCCGGTTGGGCGTGTGACCATGTCTCTCACATCAAGCACACACCGCAAAAGGGACGGTGGTACTGTTGCCCCAAGGTGAAAAATAGAGGCCGCTGATAATGTAGAGCCTACCGTATCTTGGACTGACATGGTCAGCCCAGCGGCAATGGCCATGTCGCGGTGACGCTTGGCATGCGTCAAACCGCCAGCCTTTGAGATTTTGAGCCCAATCCCGTCAGCCGCATTTTCTCTAATTAAGGTGATCATATCTGAATCGGATAATAGCAACTCATCAATCACAAGCGGTACATCGCAATGCGCCCGCAATGCTAAGGTCTCAGCCCAGCTAGCACAGGGCGCTTCTAGCACAAAATCCAAACCTGCCGGTAGCAACCGCAATAGGCGCCGCGCACTCTCAGACGTCAACCCCCCATTGGCATCAACAATGAAATACTCCCCTGGCTGCCTATCAGCCAAAGACGCAGCGATACGCTCGGCATCTAAGGCAGGGCCGCCCTCCGCCTCACTTGCTCCAATCTTTACCGAATGACCACGATAGCCCTTTTGACGATGTTCTGCGACACGCGCTCGCATATCCTCTGGTGAGCCGGCATAAATCGAACTAATCACTGGCAAGGGATGCCCAGTGGAGCCGCCCAGCAACTGATAAACAGGAAGCTCAACGGCCTTGCCAAATAAATCCCACATCGCAAGGTCTATCGCTGATTTGGCATGATTATGACCGAGCAAAGCCTCATCCATGGTATCAGTGACCCGATCGGTTGCGAGGATATCGCATCCCAATAGATGTGG
>WTJA01000034.1:2829-5064 GCA_011524995.1 Alphaproteobacteria bacterium
ATGACACAACAGGCGATGCGTGATCCAAATGAAATTCTCGCCTCCGCCCTGCCTATTAAGCTAACCCTCTATCGGTCAAAAAGATGTGATAATCGTTGCCCCTGGGGTTTTAAATTCATCCATTCGTGGCAGGGCATCAACCGCATCAGAGAGCGATATCTCTTGGTGAATGAGCTTTTGCGGTGCCAGAGCGCCACTTTCGATCATGGCAAGCATAGCATCATAGCGATGGGCCTGCATGCCGTGACTTCCATAGATTTCCAACTCCCACCCAATCACTTTGGCCATCGGAAGCGGACAAGCTTCATCCCCACCTAACAACAATCCAATTTGCACGTGCTTCCCGCGCCGGCGCAAAGAATTAACCGAATTAAAACAGGTTGTTGGATGACCAAGGGCATCAAGGGAGAGATGAGCGCCCCCAGACGTGATATCGGCGACAGCTTGCGCAACATCAATATCATCCTTTGCAGAGATGATAGCGTGCGCCCCGACCTGTTTGGCGAGTGCCAAGGCATCGTCTGAAATATCAATCGCGACCACCTGTGCTCCAAGCGCTGCGGCAATCATGATGGCCGATAGACCAACACCGCCACAGCCATGAACGGCCACCCATTGACCAGCCCGCACCTGGCCCTGATCGACCACACCCCGAAAAGCAGTGGCAAACCGGCAACCAAGGCTTGCGGCGGTTTCAAAAGATAGATTATCAGGTAATTTCACAAGATTATGCTCAGCGAAATCGAGCGCAACATATTCTGCGAAAGAGCCCCAATGGGTAAATCCTGGCTGGAACTGCGCTTCACAGACTTGCTGATGGCCGGCATGACATTCAGGGCATGTCCCGCATCCACTCACAAAAGGAACTGTCACACGGTCGCCGACCTGCCACTTTTTGATATGACGACCCGTTGCCACAATTCGGCCAGCAAATTCATGCCCTGGTACATGAGGGAGGGCAATCCCCTCATCATGCCCCATCCACCCATGCCAATCAGACCGGCAGAGCCCAGTGGCTTCCACTTGCACCACAACGCCCTCATCACTCGGCACCGGATCAGGCAATGTCATTAATTTGGGCGGTTGCTGGAATTGTTCAAAACATAATGCGCGCATATGTCACCTGTGGGGGATAGTCTAGTCAGAATTTGATTGCGGCTTGGCAAAAGCATCGAGGATAGGACAATCAGGTCGCTCATCGCCTGAACAAGATGACGCCAGATGAACTAACTGGTCCCGCAAGCCTGTAAGCTCTTGTAATTTGTAATCAATCTCTGCGATTTTCTCTAATGTCAGCGCTTTGACCTCTGCGCTAGAGCGGTTGCGGTCTTGAAATAGAGACAACAAATCACGACAGGCTGCAATTGAAAAATCGAACCGGCGCGCTGCCCCGATAAACCGCAATTTGGCCACATCATCCTCGGCATAATCGCGATAACCGGTTTGCTTGTTCACAGCTGGCACAACCATCCCGATATCAGCATAATAGCGTACCGTTTTGACCGTTAATCCAGATAAAGATGCCGCCTGTCCAATTTTCATAAAATCTCTCTTTACTCTCCTGCTACAGGAAAGTTTAAGATAGAACAAATAGGAGGTCAATATGACAGCACTTGCCGCAAAATTGGATATTCATTGGACCTGTCGCCATACCTGGCGCCGCGCCTCTTATAATACGATGTGGTGCCTGATTGGCTGTTCAATTGGTGACTTTGGCACCATTGCCTTTTTTCAATTTAGCGGTATCGCCTGGCCCGTCTTGGCGATTATGAGCCTTGCTATCTTTAATGGCTTGATGACATCAATTGCGCTTGAAACCCTTATTTTGACAAGGCAGATGGGCCTTCAGCTTGCTTTTAAGACCGCGATTGGCATGTCGCTTATCTCCATGATTTCGATGGAAGCCGCGATGAATATCACCGATGTGATGCTAACAGGTGGCGCGATGCTGACCTGGTGGGTGATACCGTTCATGCTTTTTGCCGGGTTTGTGACGCCCCTTCCCTATAATTACTGGCGCCTCAAAGCGCTGGGTAAGGCGTGTCATTAGGGGGGCTAGATCACCAGGATAACGATGATAACAGACAGGATGGCCAGTCCAATACTAATGCTAAATGGTGGAATAATAAGCAATGAATATCAATTAGCTATGAAAAAATTTGACTTCTTATTTTAGCTGCCTGTGGTAATGTCACATCTCTTTATCTGCAACCCCTGTCTCTTATACACATCTCC
>WTJA01000054.1:0-2799 GCA_011524995.1 Alphaproteobacteria bacterium
ACACGTGACCCACGTGTTGTTGAAAGAAAGAAGTACGGCAAGGCGAAAGCCCGTCGTTCATTCCAGTTCTCAAAGCGTTAAGCTTTATACCTATTTCAAAAAAAAGGCTTGCTTTGGCAGGCCTTTTTTTATGTCTATCATAGAAGGTGACTATCTTTTGCTACGCCCTTTTGATGTGATGGTTTTATGATTGAATTTGCAGCCGCTGTCTTTTTTCTCATTCTCACCCCAGGCCCGGGCGTATTATCTGCGGCTGGGGTAGGGGCTGGTTTTGGCTTTCGCGCAGGCTTTGGCTATGTTTTGGGCCTATTCTTGGGCAATAATATCGTTGCAACCCTTGTGATTTCAGGTCTTGCAGCCATCTTGCTTGGTTATGAGCCTCTTCGACTGCTTCTGATGGGAATATCCACAGCCTATCTCTTTTATCTTGCCATGCGCATCGGATTTGCAGGGGCTGAAATTGGCTTCATCGCTGCAAAACATAATCCTGGCGTGAGGGATGGTATCATCCTGCAGCTCATCAATCCGAAAGCTTATGCGGTAAATACAGCGCTCTTTACAAGCTTTGCCTTTTATCCTGAAAATTTTACCATTGAGATTATCACCAAGCTTCTGATTTTCAATGCCATTTGGGTGCCGCTTCACCTCTTATGGCTTTATGCCGGAGTGCGTGTGCATCAGTTATCTCTTTCACCACAGCAAACAAGGTGGGTGAATATCGCCATGGCTGGCAGCCTCGCAGCTGTGGTCGTTCTATCAGCCTTGTCTCTGGCAGCGACCGTCAGATGAATGAGATTCGTCCTGCAAAGGCGAGCGATGCCGCTAAAATGCGAGATATTGCACAAGCCGCCTATCACATCTATGTGGCTGAGATGGGGAAAGAGCCAGCCCCTATGGGCGCTGATTATGAAGCGCATATCAGGGATGACCGCTGTTTTGTAGCCATTAGCGGCACCAAAATCACAGGGTTTGTTGTGATCCTTGTAAAAGAGGGGGTGTGGTGGCTTGATAACATCGCGGTGGCGCCAGACCACCAAGGCAACGGGATTGGTCGCGATTTGCTACTATTTGCAGAGGCTTATGTTGCTGGGTTTGCGAACAGCCTATCACTTTATACAAATATCGTGATGAAGGATAATGCCGCCTGGTATCGGCGAATGGGATATAAAGATAGCCACCACGCGGTTTGTGATGGCTATCATCGGTTTTATTTTACAAAGAGATTAGGCGTCAGCAGCGAAAGAGACTGATACAGAGCCCGCGCCTTCAATAAAGACGTCAACCTGTGAGCCTTTCGCGACAGGAACCATAGGACCCAATGACCCAGAGAGGATGATGTCACCTTCTTGAATGGGTACATTCATGGCAACAAGTTGATTTGCTAACCATTTCAATGAATTAAGTGGGGATCCTAAGACGTTTGCAGCAGCGCCTTGCGCAACAGATTCGCCATCTACATGGATGTCAGCGCGCGCGGTTGTTACGTCAAATTGGTCTAATGTTTGTGCTTTGTGACCGATTACAAATTGTGAAGCTGAGACATTATCTGCGATAGCATCGACGCCGGTTACATTCCAATCAGCAATGCGCGTATTGGCAATCTCAATAGCAGGTACGACATAATCAATCGCGCGCATCACATCAGCTGTTGATATATTTTCATGGTCAAGATCAACCCCCATGATGAAGGCGATTTCCGCTTCAATCTTTGGCGCTGTTACCTTATTAGCCGCAATTTCCCCATTATGCGGGATATCCATCACGTCGAACAACACACCAGCAACTGGGAATGTAACACCCATTGCCGCCTGTGCGGTGGGGTTTGTAAAGCCAGCTTTGCGGCCAATCATACGCTGGCCTCTCTCTAGCCGAAGCTGATTAAACGCCGCTTGTGTTTCATAGGCCGCTTGATAATCATCGGCAGGGAGGAGATCACGAACAGGTGTTGTGCCCTGATTGGCATCTAATGCCTTCATAAGGTGCTGAGCAGCAGCAAGTGACATGACAAGGTCCTTTTCATAGTAAGGTGGAATTCGTATGGCGTCATCGCCTAGATGGGCTAATATAAAGAGGTTTGTAGAAACAGAGAAGTCACTTTGATGAGTAAGGGGCGCATATTGTGAAAAAATTAGGCATCATTGGCGGTATGAGCTGGCAAAGCACCGCCATTTACTACCAGCACCTGAATCAATTAGTGGCCGCTGATAAAGGTGGGCTTCATTCTTGTGAGTTACTACTTTATTCTTTTGACTTTGCGCGTATTGCGGCTTTGCAGGCCAACGGACAGTGGGAAGAGGCGACCGATGCGATGGTGTCTGCCGCTCGCTCATTGCAGGCTGGCGGGGCCGATGCAATCATTATTGCCACCAATACAATGCACAAAATGGCTGATGCGGTGGAAGAGGCGACTAGGTTACCGCTTTTCCATATCGCCGATGCCACCGCCGCCGCGCTAAAAGGGGCACAATGTCACAACCCGCTGCTTCTTGCGACCAAATTTACGATGGAGCAAGATTTCTATAAAGGCCGCCTCATTGACAAGCATCAGCTGCAAGTTATGACACCAGATGAAGAGGGGCGCACGCTCATTCATGACGTCATCTATCATGAGTTATGCCAAGGGGTAGTGACAGACGAGTCTCGTGAACGCTACATCTCGGAAATAAACAGGTGGGCACTATCACACCCTATTGATTCTGTCATTTTAGGCTGTACTGAGATTGGCCTTTTACTCTCTCCTTCAGATCATGAGCTTCCGCTTTTTGATACAACAGAGATTCATTGTCGCTATGCCCTGGC
>WTJA01000054.1:2899-4993 GCA_011524995.1 Alphaproteobacteria bacterium
ATTAGCCATATTTCAGATGAAGATATCGCCTTTGCCGCTGAATTAGGCTATCGTATTCGCCTCATCGGCAGGGCAAGCCGTGATGGCGGTGCCACAGTGGCGCCTGTCTTATTGCCAGAAGATAGCCAATTAGCCAAAGTCACAGGCGCCCTCAACGCCGTTCATTATGAGGCTGAGCCTGTCAATATTCTTTCCGCCATTGGGCCAGGGGCTGGGGCTGGCCCGACAGCTTCTGCTGTGTTGGCTGATATCCTTGATATTGCAAGTCATCGTCATGCCGCACCATTTGGTTTGGCCGTTAGTCAGCTATCGGCTCCGGCAGGCAATGCGGGCGCAGATGACGCCACAGCCTATTATATCCGTATGATGGTAACAGATAAGCCAGGCGTTCTTGCCTCTGTTACAGAGATTTTAAAAGATGAATCAATCTCTATTGAAAGCCTCATTCAAAAAGGGCGTCATGACCAAGACCCTGTGGCTTTGGTGATGGTCACACATGAGGTTGCGCCATCGAAGGTTGCCGCCGCATGTGAGCGTTTAAGCCAATTAGAGTCTGTTGATGAGGTGTCTGTCTCCTTACCTGTATTGGTGTAAGGGGTCGATGTGACAGGGCTAGTAGCGCAATCACTGACAGGGGCATTATGGCAGGCTGAACCCTATGCCGTATCCCCAGAGGTTGCGCTGCGCCATGCTGGCTTATTCACACAGCAATATGACATGCCAGATACGCTATCGCTGCTATTGGCACAAAGAGGCATTACGCCAGAGATTTCAGATTTCTTCCTGAACCCCAAATTACGTGATTTACTGCCAAATCCCTCTGATTTTCAGGATATGGATAAGGCATGCGCATTATTAGCCGACGCTATTATTGCCAAAACACCCATTGGTATCTTTGGTGATTATGATGTTGATGGCGCTTGTGCTACCGCTCTGTTTTTACGATTTTTTGAGGCGTTTCAAGTCCCTGCCACCTGTCATATCCCAGATAGATTTGCCGAAGGTTATGGGCCAAATGAGACCGCCCTTAACGGGTTAAAAACCAAAGGGGCTGAGCTTATCATCACGGTAGATTGCGGCATTACAGCCCACGCGCCTTTGGATGCGGTGGCAGAGGCTGGTATGGATGTCATTGTCATCGATCATCATAAGGCAGGTGCGACATTGCCACGGGCAAAGGCGGTGGTGAATCCCAATCGGTTGGATGACACCTCCGGGCAGGGGGCTTTATGCGCTGCTGGGATGGTGTTTATGTGTTGCGTGGGAACGATGAGGCATTTGCGTGAACATCACGCAATGACAACACCTCCCATTGATTTGCTGTCACTCTTAGATTTGGTTGGTTTTGCCACAATTTGTGACATTGTCCCTCTGACATTAACGAATCGCGCCTTTGTGAAACAAGGGCTCGCTATCTTGAAAGAGCGCAAAAATATAGGATTGCGCGTCCTAGCTGATATTAGCGGTGTGAATAAACCACCAACAGCGCAAACCTTTGGTTTTGTGTTAGGGCCTCGCATTAATGCCGGCGGACGTCTTGGACAATCATCAATTGGCGCCGAGTTATTATCAACCCATAATGAGGCGCGCGCGATTCAATTAGCAAGCGAGTTGCAAGAGCTTAATAAAGAGAGACGTCATATTGAGGCTGATGTGCAGCAATTGGCTGATGATGCCGCCTTTGCCCAGGTCTCCGAAGATAATAGCCCTGTTATTATCGTGGCTGGGCAAGGATGGCATGAAGGGGTTATTGGCATCGTTGCCGGACGACTAAAGGAAAAATATCACCGGCCAGCCATCGTTATCTCACTGAGCGAAGAGGGTGTTGGCAAAGGGTCTGCGAGAGGGATTGCTGGCTTCCGGCTAGGAGATGCGATCTTAGCGGCAAAAGAGGCTGGCATTTTGATAGGCGGCGGCGGCCATGATATGGCGGCAGGCCTATCACTTTCCGCGCACAAACTACCTGAATTTATGCGTTTCATGACCGATCGCTTTTCAGCCGAGGTTGGAACGCTTCCTCCACCAAGACGGGAAGTGGCTGGTGAGCTCACCTTATCAGCCTGCACAAGCGACTTTGTGAATTGGATTGAAACC
>WTJA01000025.1:0-3304 GCA_011524995.1 Alphaproteobacteria bacterium
AGTCACCACCAACCATAGCGGCAACGCCGTCTGTTGTGATAAGACGTTCAGCTGTTGCTGTGGCAGCACCGGCGTCAACACATGTTGTATCACCGCGTACGGCTACAACTTTTTTGCCACCTAATAGCGCGCCGCTATCAGATACTTCTTTGATTGCCATTTCGGCCGCTGGGCCCATATTGGCAACGATTGATTCGATTGGACCTGTAAAGCCAAGGAACACACCAATTTTAACGGCGTGACCATCAGCATAAGCTGATCCTGCGAAAAGCGTGCTGGCAGCTACAGATGCCATAAGCAGTTTTTTCATATTCTTCTCCCATAAATAAAGAAACGCGTATCGTTATCCAAAACGCTCTAACGATGACGTTATCGTGCATAGAGATAGAAAACAATGAAATATTGTCTAGGGGGGCTGTGGTTTAAATGATATTTTATATCATGGTGGTGTGATTTTGAACTTAGACGTTTTGCAAAACAGCTCAAAAAGCAATATCATTTGGCCAGTTTCATATCTGCCCTATTTCTTTTTGGGGGGAGATCGCTCACAATAAGGGCTCAGCTTACTTTTGCACATCATCACGGGGGTCATGATGACAGAACGTTCAACCAAAATTTTGGCAACGATTGGCGATAAAACAGGCACAGAAGAGATGCTTGAAGCGCTATTTGATGCTGGCGTGAATATGGTGCGGCTGAATTTCAGCCATGGCACCCAAGACGAGCATGCGGCACGAATTAAAGCGATTCGTGCGGTTGAGAAAAAACGGGGTGTGCCTGTTGGTATATTAGCTGATCTGCAGGGCCCGAAATATCGCATTGGGGTGATGCAAGATAATGTTGTCTTAGAAGAAGGCGCAAAGCTTACATTTTGCCGTGAGGAGGTGGTTGGTGATGCCACAAGGGTGCATCTGCCACATGATGATATTTTTGATGCCATTCTGCCACATACGACCATTTTGATGGATGATGGGAAATTACGCCTGCGCGTTGAAACGCTAGGCGATAAGGCATTTACGGCAGAGGTGATAACAGGTGGCCCGCTCAAGAGCCGCAAAGGCGTGAATGTGCCAGATGTTGTGCTTGATACAAAACCGCTGACGGACAAAGATTTGTCTGATCTTGAATTTGCCCTCTCTCACGGGGTTGATGGCGTGGCGCTGTCCTTTGTGCAGCGGGCCTCTGATGTGATTGATGCCAAGGCTTTGATCAAAGATCGTGCCTTTATCGTGTCCAAAATCGAAAAGCCAGCCGCCTTAGATGAGATCGACGATATCATTCGTGCCAGTGATGCGATTATGATTGCACGTGGCGATCTGGGCGTTGAATTGCCACCTGCCCTTGTCCCACCAGTGCAAAAGACACTCATCGGCAAATGCCGAATGGTCGGTAAGCCTGTGATCGTGGCAACACAAATGTTAGAATCAATGATCACTGCCCCTGCCCCGACACGGGCGGAAGCCTCTGATGTAGCAGGCGCGGTGTTTGATGGGGCTGATACAGTGATGCTATCAGCTGAGACGGCTGCTGGCGCTTATCCTATCGAAGCAGTGTCAATTATGGCATCTATTCTTGAAACTGCAGAAGCGCATATCGCAACACATCCAGAAGATGGGCCATCTGCTTTGGCGGTTGAAAAATCAGTCTATCATGCGGTCGCGCAAGCGGCCGTCAAATTGGCAAATGATATTGAGGCCAAAGCGATTGTCGTATTTTCAGCTTCTGGCAATACGGCTGTGCGGATTGCGCGTGAGCGCCCTTATTTGCCGCTTGTGGTCTTGACACATGACATCGCTGTGGAGCGGCGTTTATGTTTGCTTTGGGGCGCGCAGACGCACCACCAAGCACAAACCGATTATGATGATGCTATCGAAGAAGCGCGTGCTGTTGTGAAGGCTGAGGGATTAGGGTCAACAGGGCAGCAAATTGTTGTCGTCGCTGGCATGCCATTTGGTATCGCAGGGACAACAAATTCGATGCGCGTTGTCGAACTATAATCGGGATCACACGCAGTATCTGTGAGGGAGTGACGAGATGACAGCGGTTGGATTTATTGGTCTTGGGAATGTTGGTGCGAAATTAGCGGGTACCCTTTTGCGCAACAAGGTGGATTTGACCATCCGTGACCTTGATAAAGCGGCGGCGCAGCCTCTTCTCGACCAAGGCGCGAAATGGGCAGATAGCCCAAAAGAGATGGCCGCACATTGTGACATCATCATCACTTGTTTGCCGTCTCCTGCTATTTCTGCAGCGGTAATGGAAGCCGATGATGGTATTTTGGCGGGTATGCGCCCGGGTATGATTTGGGCAGAGATGAGCACCACAGATGAGGCAGAGGTTACCCGGCTAGGGGCCTTGGTGGCTGAAAAGCAAGGCCATGCGATTGACTGCCCTGTATCTGGTGGTTGTCACCGCGCCGCTACCGGCAATATTGCGATTTTTGCCGGCTGTGAACGTGATGTGTTTGAGGCGATGTTGCCATTCTTGACCAAGATGGGGCGCCGCGTTCTTCATACTGGGCCTTTGGGGTCTGCGTCGGTTTTGAAAGTGGTCACCAATTACCTTGCCACTGCCAATCTTGTCTCTGTTTCAGAGGCGCTTACCACTTGTCAGGCAGCTGGAATGGATATGAATATCGCCTATGAGGCGATTAAAATTTCCTCTGGTAACAGCTTTGTGCATGAAACAGAGTCGCAAGTGATTTTGAATGGTAGCCGCGATATTAATTTCACCATGGATTTGGTGTTAAAAGATGTCGGCTTGTTTGATGAGGTCGCGCGTCGCGCAGGTCTCAAGCTAGAATTATCACCGTTGCTTGTGCGTCTATTCAAAGAAGCGATTGCAGAGTATGGCCCGCGTGAGTTGTCACCGAATATTATCCGCCGTGTGGAAGAGCCAGCTGGCATTCGTGTCGCTGCGCCAGGCTTCCCGGCTGAAATTCTAGATGACGAGCCAGAAGAGCCAGGCTATGAAGTGGTGCCAACAGGTAAATAACGAAGCCAGTGTCACAGCATCAAAGGGCGCGATCACTAGATGAAACAGATATCTAAAGGTGGGATGGCAGCCTTGATGCTGGCTTTTGTGGCAAGCAGCTTGGCAGCTTGTGGGTCACAGATTAAAATTGAGCCAGTTGGTGTGGCGCCAAGCCCGGTTCGTGCGGCTGAGGCTGTGCCACGGACGCAAGATCGGATTACCGCTGAGCGTGTGTTGCATTTGCGTGATCAGATGACTCAAAATGAATTGGCAAAAACACAGCTCGCCATAGCGCTTCATAATTACGATATTCGCGGTCATCGCCTGATCA
>WTJA01000025.1:3404-11854 GCA_011524995.1 Alphaproteobacteria bacterium
ACACAGCTCGCCATAGCGCTTCATAATTACGATATTCGCGGTCATCGCCTGATCAACCCCGATGAAGCTGAAATGACGCGTTTGCAAGAGATCTTTACCAAGGTGCATCAACGCTCGCATTTGGCGCAGATGGCTTTGCGTCCTGTTTTGATCGAAAAAGATGTGTTTCAAGCCTATACATTAGGTGGCTTGGAAGTCGTGTTTTATACAGGGCTTACGGAAAGCCTCTCAGATGATGGGTTGGCTGTGATTGTTGGGCATGAAATTGCACATATCGCCGCTGGTCATGCCGTCGAACAGGTTAGCCGTGACGTTGTCAATTTGGACCATAACCATAACCAAGAAGCACGGCTATCAGGGTTTTATTCGGTCGAAGCGGAATATGAAGCGGATATGATTGGCCTGCTTTATGCGACCTTAGCCGGTTATGATGGGCGCAAGGCCGCAGAAATTTGGGAAACACTCGCCGGTATTCGGCAAAGCCCAAAATTCAACCTTTTCACCACCACTCACCCGCCAGATGCCTTGCGTGATACGAGGTTACGGCAACAAGCGGCTGATATTATGGCATTGCGCGGCACAGCAAATTGGCAGGACGCACTTAACTGCAATCCGCTTTATTGTGCGAAATAGTGAAAATATGGCTTAGCGCATTGCCACTTTAATATTGGCAAAGCCCTCTGGTGGCTCAAATAACCGTGTATAGAGCTGAACAGTCTGGCCAGGTGTGATAATCTGGCCTGAGGCATCAAGCGGCCACGACACCAGAGTCTGGCCTGCTGCGTCTGTTAACATCACAAGCATCGCATTCGGTGCGCCTTCGCTGCCGCCATTATTGGTCACATTAATGGTCACAAGCAATGATGTACCAATATCAGATTCTGATACTTCATAGGCAGCGGAGTCGATGGAAAAGCTCGCTGGTTTCACCTGCAGGATGTTTGTTTCAATAAAGCGCGCAGCGTCACTATCACCATTGAGTGTCACCACATAAAGCCCAGCCGCGACAAGCCCAGCTGCTAGTACGAGCGCCAATGACATGATTGATACCATGATAATGCCGGCTTTGCCGCCGCTGCTCTCTGGCCGGGGTTGGCGCGCAAATGACGGTGTGCTCGCGCAATTCGGGCAATCTGGCATGATGCCATCATCAAGACTGTCGAGGTTTGAGATATCAATCTGACCCCCACAATCAACACAGGTGATGAAATTCTCATCTGATACGTCATCCTCGTCAGAGCCGGCAAATTCATCAATGATGAAGGTGTCTTCAGCGTGTTCTGCTTCTAATAACGCGTTTTCTTGGGCTAGCGCCTCTGCTTCGCGCGCCGCGATGGCATCCGCGACAGCTTTTGCGCCATCAATCTCATAAACTTCTTCGCAGCTAAAACAAGCAATGGCAAACAGCCCTTCTGGCGCTGGTAAATCAAATTCACCGACCTCGCCACAATGGGGACAAGATGCGCGTGCCTCACTTGACAGCGGCTGTGCCTCTTGATCTTGTCCTGTGTCTGTTGTGATATCGGCCACGCTTGCCTCTGAGTTGGGATTAAGATTCTTGCTTAATATCTGAATTTTTAGCATAAACTAATACATAGTCTAGTTTTTTGGCAGCTTTAGCGAAGACTATTGTTTGGTAATCATGTGGTGCAGAGCTCGTTTTGATTAAAAAATCTAATAAAAACAGACTCTTAACATTGGCGTCTTCTGGGCTATTGCTGACAGTCTTAACAGCTGTTTCGCAGCCGGCTTTGGCGCAAAATTGTGACGTGGTGCCAACACATATTCAAGTTATTTATAATTTTGGCTGGGACGAGGCGCAACAATCTGCAATGGCAGGTGTGATCGAAACAGGATGCCGGACGCCGGCCATGCTGAACCGGCTTAGTGATGATGTTGGCCGAGAATTATTATCGCAAGATATCCCTCTGCGCCAGGTTCAGATTTTGCCTGAGCAAAATCCGAATATCATTACGGTAAGGCTCACAACTGCGAAGGATAGCAGCGATCAAGATTTCAGCTCCCTCTTGCCGCTCGCCCAGCCTAAGGGTGAGGTTATCACCTCGTTAGAGGTGGTAGGTGAGGCGCAAGAAGATATTGAACTTATTGCGCGCTATTCCATTAATGAGACCAATTACAGCAAAAATGGCGGCCGTCTTGAAATGCGATGGTTGCGTGACGGCGTTTTAATCGCCGGCGAGAATAAGAGCCGCTATCGCTTGCGTCGCGAAGATGTTGGCGCGTTTATCGCTGCGCAGCTCGTTTATGTGGGTGGCAAGCCAGGTAGCCAAGATGCGCGCATTGCGGCTTTATCGCAACAGGTGCTAGCCGCAAATTATCCGCCTGAAATTCTTGATTTGCAGATTGTGGGTGTTGCGGAAACAGGCGAGACGCTAACAGCGCGCTATCAGTTTAAAGATGAGAATGAGGGCGATCTCGAGGCTGGCACAAGCTTTATTTGGCTGCGTGATAATCTTGTGATTGAAGGCGCAGATGGCCCGCAATATGAAACAGGCGCGGCTGATATTGGCGCGCAGATTTCGGTGCGTGTTGTGCCGCGATCAGCTGATGGCCAAACAGGGGCAGCGCGCTCGGCAACCTTGGCAGATAATATCGCGGCAAAGCCTGTCATAGCCTCACAAGAGGTGGTTGATAATATTGCCAAGAAAGATGCTGATAGCACCTTCGATAGTGCCGCTTTGGAAGAGGCGATTACGACAGCGCAAAAAGAGACCGCGTCAGAAGATGTGTTCCCTGTACCGCGTCCTGATATCCCAGCAGATGATGCTGCCGCAAAAGCCGCTGAAGCGCTTGCAGATAAGGTCGGTGAGGTCGTGGCTGATGCTGACCGCGCTGAGGCAGATAAAGAAGATGACGTGCCTGCCATCATCATCACCGAAGAGGACGTCGCTGATGTGGCAACTGTGGAAGATGAGGTAGCGCCTGCAGATATTATGATGCCTGCGACAGCCTTGACCGAAGGGTTCTTTATTGCCGCAGATTCGCCAGAAGTGTTCACAGGTCTGACCTTTACCTCAACTGCGATTTTACCAGAATTCCAGCTAAAACGTGTTGAAAAACAAGTGCTTGGCTTGCCGATCACATTGGAAGCGATCAAGGCTATTCTTGATGAGGTCAATGCCTTATATCTCGCAGCTGGCTTCGAATTGTCACGTGCCCTATTGCCAGAGCAAACCGTCACTGATGGGATGGTTGCTATCCAATTGGTTGAGGCAAAAGTCGGTAAAATTATCGTTGAAAATATCCGCCGTCTTGATGAGCAATTTATCCGCGATCATCTCGCGGCTGAAGAAGGTGGGTATATCTCACTCGCGCAACTAGAACGCTCTATTCGAACCTATAATTTGTCGAATAAGAGTAACCTCGCAACGGAATTGGCGCCTGGTGAAGAATTTGGTGAGACTGATATTTTTGTCGATGTGGCAGAGCCAGATACTATTGAGCTGCCAACAGTATCGGTCGATAATTATGCCAATAAAACATCTGATTGGCGGAATAATGCGATCTCGCTGACCATCAATAACACCTTTGGCATTGATGATGAGACAGCGCTGTCTTATTCGGATGCGAAAGGCTCAACCAGCCAATCCTTTAGCTTCTCTGCCCCGCTTGATCGCGCTGGGTCAAATCTGTCTCTATCGCTCACAAATTCAGATACGAAGATCGTCGCAGGTTCTGAGGAAACGGTGGGCTATCGGGGGTCTGCTACCTCGATGTCAGCCAGCTATTCAACGCCTATCCTGTTTGGTGATGAATATTCGGTGTATCTCTCAACCACCTATGGCGCCTCAAAAAGTGATTTGGTTCAGCCTGTTACAGGCCTGATGCTGACAAAGTCGCATATGCGGAAATTCAGCCTCTCAACGCCATATAATTATAATAATGGTACGACATCTTTCTCAATCGCGCCTGCTTGGCATGTGATTAATATGGTCACTGAGATTCCGCTTCGTGAGAAATGGGTGCAGAAATTTGATGCGACCGCGACAGTCTCGCAATATCTCAATGAGAAATGGACGGCAAATGTCCGTTCGCAAATCCTATACACCAATGCGCGCGACATGATTAACATGCCATCAGAGATCCTGTCTGTTGGTGGTCCCTCCTCTGTGCGCGCCTATCAGCCGGCGGAATCCTCAGGTTATCAGGGGTATTTTGTATCAGGCGAATTACGCACAGATTTGGCCAATTGGGAAGAAGTGCCGCTGCCTGATTTCATGCCAAGTGCGCAGCTTTATGTCTTTGCCGATCATATGATGGCACAGACGCAATATAAGGTTCGCAGCCGTGGCGATTATTGGTCTGGTTATGGGGTTGGTTTGCAAATCCCATCTATCTTTAATCTCCTGACCTTTGATGTCTATTGGGCAGAGCCGCTTGATGGCGAAATTCATGAGGATGAGAAGGAATTTTATGATGAAGAATTATTCCAATTCTCGCTGTCTGCGCGCTTTAGGCTTCAATAGTAATGCAAAAGATGTCGCCAAAAGGATAAGGGGTGATCAGCCCTGTGGATAAGTTCTTGCTGTAAGGAATCAAATTATGGTAATTAAGTATTAATTTATTTAGATAAATGGAGTTCGCTGATGTTTCGCGAAGGTGTCAATTTACTGAATGTGTTTCTTGTCGGATGGTTTGTGCTATCATTCCTAGCCTTCATTTTGATTGGCTGGTCATTTTTATCAAGCACAGTCTATCAATCTGGTTTCCAGACTGGCGTACAGTCAGGCCTTGAGCAAGGGGCAGAGCGTGGGGCAACGCAAGCCTCAGCCCAGATTTACACAGATATCATTAACAAGGCTGCAAATGACGAATGTAACACCGTCTTCATCCAATATGATGGGCGCCGCGTTGATTTGATTAATGTGCAGTGCTTGCAAGCGCTCGCACAGCCGCAAGATGCCACAAACCCAGATGAAAATCGGGGCTAAGATAGCGTTTGAGGAATAGTGATTTGCGTCTGATGAGGGGCCTATGATTAGGCAATGGCGACAAAGTAAAGGCTTTAAAGTTGCAGCATACCTAACCGGTGTGCTGCAATTTGCGTTTCCGCCTTTTGCTGTCGCTGCCCAGAATAATGGTCCGCAAATCGTCCTAGACGGCCGTACAAATACCACGCTCAACATCAATCAGAACGTCACAGATGTCTATACCAATACCATCCTTGGCAATACAGGTTTGAACTCATTTTCCATCTTCAATGTCTATCAGGGTAATGAGGTCAACCTCTATGTGCCTGATGGGGCAGATGTGTTGATGAATATGGTTCATGACCAGCAATCTGTGATTGATGGCTATTTGAACGCCTATAAGGATGGGAAAATAGGCGGTGATGTTTATTTCCTAAACCCGCATGGGGTGGTTGTTGGTGAAACAGGCATGGTGAATGTGGGGCGTTTAACGCTTCAGGCGCCATCGCAAGATTTCATGGCGAATATGTTTAGCGCCAATGGCATGGTGAATGCCCCGCAAATCACAAAAGTGCTCGATAATGATGTGCCGCTTTCTGCAACAGGTCTGATCTCTGTGCGCGGGACAGTGAATGCCACAGGTGGCGCGCGCCTCGCCTCGCAAGATATTGCTGTCAGTGGGCAAATCGAAACAGGTCAGCAAGCTGTTGTCTCCATCAACAACCTTGTCAATATGGGCGGGGCGATGATTGACATGGATAATGTCACAGCCTCGGTATCGCTTGCGGCGGGTAATGATATTCAATTGGCTGGTCGCCTAGGTGCTGATGGCGCAGCTGGCATTGATGCCGGCGCCATTGATGTGCGCGCGAAGGGCGATATCACCGTCGCTGATGGCGCTGATCTCTCGGCCGATGGCGTAGGCGCGCAATCAGATGGTGGCACCGTTATCCTGCTTGCTGATGAGACGGCTATCTTGCAAGATGGCGCACGTCTTTCTGCCGATGGCGGGGCAAGTGGTGATGGCGGATTTGTTGAGTTTTCAGCGAAAAAGACAGTTGAGCTTGCCGGTGGTCAATTATCAGCCTCTGCGGTCAATGGCGCGCAAGGTGCCATTCTGATTGATCCTGAAGATATTGTGATTAGTGCCGATCTATTGCGTGATAGTGCCGATAGTAATGGTGGTAATTCAGGTAATGGCACGAGCTGGAATGCCGGCGCTTTGACATTGCAAGCTGATGACACCATCACCATTAATGACAATATCACCGTATCGAGCCGCCATGTCGCAAACCCGTCCAATGTCTCATCTCATAGAACGGGGGCGTCTACGGGTAATTCTGGTGCGATTACCTTAGAGGCTGATAATATCACCTTAGGCGCGGGCTCACTGCTGACCGCAAAGGCAGATGGTAGCTATGATGCCGGTAACATCACATTAGATGGCAAGATTATTGCGCTCCAATCGAACGCTGAGATTGATGCTTCGGCGGCCTCTGGCACAGCAGGCACAATCTTACTTGATGCCGATGATAGAGATAATGCTTCAATTACGCTAAGCGGCGCGACGTTACGTGGCGGGAACATCACCCTTGATGCTGATGCAACATTTACGCCGGGCGGTGTCTATTCAAATCCAACAGCTGAGGCCAATGCTGAGGTTCGCTTACTGTCCTCATCAGAGCTTATTGCTTCAGAAAATATTTCGGTAACAGCTGATGCGACTCAGAATAAGGCTGGTTATACCTCTGGTGTTTTGGTGCAATTTGATGCGCGTCGTGCCGATGCTGCGATTGAGCTGAGTGGCGCAAGTCTGACAGCGACAGACAATATTACAATTGGCTCTGCCTCTACCATTCAAACAGATATGACGCCGACAGGTTGGGGTCAAATGGGGACTTTGCTGCCATTGAATGTGGCGGTGGCTGTGACCTATTCAACCTCTGATATCATCATTGATGGCACCACAGATATTGATGCTGGTGAAACACTGGCCGTGAGCTCTGATGCCGTGACGCAAAGCACGGTGACATCACAGTCAAATTCAGCCGGTGCGGCTTTGGTGGCTGCCATTTCTGTGACAGAGAACAGAGCCACCGTCTTAGTAGATGAGAATGCAAGCCTCTCTGGTAGTGATGGTATTAGCGTCACCTCAAAAGGCAAATCACAAATCACAGCGATTGCTGATGCATCTGCTGGCTCGGTTGCTAATCTGTCAGGTGCGATTGCCATCGGTGTCGGTATCACGCGCGACAACACATCAACCATTATCCGCGATAATGCCTCTTTGACCTCAACCAATGGCAATATCGATATTTTGGCCGATAGCCAGGTCCAGACTGTCTTTGGCGCAAGAGCTGGGAATGATGATAATTTCACCGCCACAGCGCAGAGCAAATTTGATGCAGGTATTGATGATACGGCGTCCCTCAATCAAGATTTTATGGGGTTCAATATTGGGAACTTCCTAAAGTCTGGTATGTCGACACAGCTTAGCCAGGTGACAAGCAATATGAGTGGCTCTGGCGGCGGCGGCTTGCAATTATCAGGCGCTTTGACCTTTGCTGATGTCAAAAATGATACCGAAGCGCTGATTACAGTCACAAACCCTGCCAATGATACGCTTGCGCCATCTGTGAGCGCGGCCAATGGTGCCATTCGCCTGCAAGCTCGTTCTATTTTGCAAACACAGAGCATGGCCTCAGGACGTACCGATAATGGGTCAGTTGGTGGCTCAGCTGGTATCGGGATTCAATTGGTTGAAAATCGCCTAACCTCTAAAATCAATGGCGCTGATAACGCGTCAGTGAATATCTCGTCCGATAATTTGACAGTCGCAGCGCTTACAGAAGCTTATGAAGATAATATCTCAGATTTGAATAAATATTCCGTCTTTGTCTCATCAGGCGTTGGCAATGATGGTGATGCAGATGAAGTCGGCATTGCGGGGGCGATTGCCGTTCAGGTCTCAAATATCAATGATGTCACAGCTGAGATTGGCGATAATGTCACCGTTGCCGTTGATGATGATGTAACAGTCACGGCGTCTAATAATACCGAAGTGAAGGTGAAGGCAGATGGCTCAAAAGGGGCGCAGGCTGCCTCTGATCATTTCTTTGCTGTCCTTGATAATTCGACCCCATCAGATGCGGTGGTGAAGACAAATTCAACATCTGGTAAGCTTGGGATTGGCGCGAGCTTTGCCTTTGCCATTACTGAAAATGACGTCACAGCCCGCGTTGATGGTGGAGCAACCTTCTCAGGTACGGATAATTTATCTGTGATCGCCAATCAGACCTCTACCACTGAATCAGAGGCGCGCTCATCAGGCAATGGCGGTATCGCAATTGTCCCATTGGCTGCGATTTCTGTGGCACGTAACAACGCGCTGGCGCTGATCGATAGCGGGTCAACAACGTTAAGTATCGCTGATAAGGCAACCATTAGCTCAACACAGGATGTGCTTACCACCTCTGTCGGGAATGGTGCGGCGGCAACTGGCGGTGATTCATCGCTGCA
>WTJA01000025.1:11954-16681 GCA_011524995.1 Alphaproteobacteria bacterium
GGCAAGGTCGTTAATGCTGATGCGATTAAGGGTAAGCTGAATACCAATTTTGCTGATGCCTCAGGTGGGGGCACAGGTGTGGGCGGACCCGAAGATTCAGATGATGGCAGTGCGGTTGCAATCGCTGGTGCCTTTGGTGTGACCTATGCAGAATCATCAGCTACCGCCGAAATTGCGGCAGATGTGACGGTAGATGCAGGCTCAGATAATATTTCGGTTTCCTCATTGAAGAATACCGATATGACATCGACAGGTGATGCGTCTACCTCTGGCTCTGACTATAATATCGGCGGTGGTGTTGGTTTGAATATCGCCTCTTCAACAAATGAGGCGATTATCCGCAGCGGCGCTGATATCACAGCATCAGGTCTGTCGGTGAATGCGGGCATGCGAAGCCAGCTTGATGCTGATAATAATTCAGATGTCACAAATGTCATTACGGCAGCAGCCACCTCAGGTTCTGGGACAGGTGAGGTTGCGATTGCTGGTGCGGTGGCCTTGAACGTGGTGCTGGAAAATGATGCCACAGCAACAATTTCAGATAACGCAACCTTGCGGCTATCAAATGGCGCGCTTAGCGTTGAAGCCACGGCAACCAATTCCTATGATGCGGCATCAAAGGCCACTGTGGGTAAGACAGCAGGTCTCTTTGCAGGGATTGATGCAGCCTTGTCAGGTCTGCAAGATATCAATGTTTGGACCTCTCACCTCTCGAAGCAATTTACAAATTTGACAACGTCAGCGGTGAATAAAGCCTATAGCGAAGGCACCTTGTTCAAAGATTCAAGCGATAGTGACAGCGATGATAGCGGCGGTGGCGGTGATGAAGGCGGCTTTGGTCTTGGTGCTGGTATCTCTATCAATGCGATTGTCAGCGAAGATACAACCGCGAAGATCGAAGATAATGTCACATTTGCTGGCACAGGCCGGGTGTCATCGGCACGCGTGGCAGCCACAAGCACCACTGACATGAAAACGGATGCCTTTGCAGGGGCAAAGCCAGGGGCAGGCAATGATCCAGGGGCCAAGACCTCTTTGGATGCGGCCGTCTCAGTGGGTGTCTTATTAAAAGATGTTGATGCCTATTTCGGTAGCCAGTCAACGGTGCTTTCAAATGGTGATGTTGATGTGATTTCAACAGCCAATACGGATTCAAAATCAACCGCCAAGGGTGAAGTATCAGCCTCAAGCACAGCTGTGGGTGCTTCGGTTGCCGTGAGCGTTGTGCTTGAGACAAATGAGGCCGAATTTAATACAGACCTCACAAGCTATAATGGTGGCGGGCTAACAGTTCAGGCTGATTCAGATTCAACAGATATTGTCCTAGCCGATGCCACCGCTGCCGGGGCGGCGCTTGATAAATACTCCAATAAATTGGGGATCAGCAAATCTGATTTGCTTGGCTCAAGCAGCTCTGGGTCGTCAAATAATGATACGCCAACCTCAATGTCAGCCTTGAATGGTGACTTCTCTGGTGGCAGCAGCGCAAGTTATGACCTCACAGGCTCAGACACCGCCACGGGTGAAAATTCAGGCGGCGAAGCGCAGCAATCAGGCTCTATCAATATTGCGGCCTCTGTGGGGATTAACTGGGCCGATCATAAATCAAGCGCTAAAATTGGCGGCAATGTGACAATTGCCACAGATGGTGATGTCACTGTGGAAGCCACCAATGATGCGAATTACCGCACACGTGGCTCTGGTATGTCAGTCTTTGCTGATAAGTCCATTGGCGTCGGTGTTGGCTTGCTGAAAACAGGTCAGCAAACCCATGCCCAAATTGGTGAAAATGCCTCAATTACCACATCAGGTGATGATGTGTTCGTGCGTGCCATTTCATCAGAAAACCAAGGCACAGACCCAGATAATAGCTCGATTAATTTTGGCGGTTATGCCTCATCAGAGGGGATCGCCGGTGCCGGCGGCGGTGATATTGGTGTCGCGGGCTCCTTGGCATTGACATTCTCCTATGACAATCAATTTGCCAAAATTGGCAAAGGCACCACGATTAATTCTTCGCAGAATGTCGGCGTGATTTCGACGGCAACCAATAAAATTGTCTCACGCGCTTGGGCGATGGCCTTAGCTTCTGATGCGACTTGTAAAGATCCTGGCAATTGTAATAGCTCAAGCGGTGACAAAACAGCCGTGGGTGCCTCGCTTGCTATCAATATTGTGATTGATAATAACTCAGCCGAGGTAGGCGAGAATGTGGACCTCTCTGGCACCACAGATAATGTGACCGTGGCTGCCAAGGATCTAAGCCCGAAAAATGCTGAATTCCTGCTAGACCCAGAAGATAACACAACCACCACCGAAGATTATCTACAGGCGAACTATACGGCCACATTACAGAACTCATCCTACTATGCTGAGGCGATTGCAGGGGGTGCAGCCCAGGGTGGTAATGCTGGCACAGGTGCGCTCGCTGTCACAGTTTCAGTAGGTAAGACACAAGCGATTGTCGGTGAAGGTGTTCAGATTGGCGGCACAAACTTTGCCGTAACAGCCTATAATGAATCGGACGCGCGCAATATCTTGGGCGCGATTGCGCTAGCGGAAAAGAAAGCCATCGGCGCGTCAGTTTCTGGTATTTACCTGCGTGAAGATGTGCAGGCAATCATTGCCGAAGATACCGATTCAGATGCCTCTGATAATGTGAGCGTCAATATCAGCGGTGATATGACGGTCAATGCGACAGCCGACCAAGAAGCTCTTACCATCATGGCGGCGGGCGGCGTTTCAACCAATGATTTGGCACTAGCAGGTGCCTTTGGCTTTAACGTCATGGACACGGATGTTGAGGCACGTATCCGTCAAAATACCACTGTAAAATCAACGGGTGGTTCGGTTGGCGTGACCGCAACAAGCCTCACAGATATTCGTAATTTCGCCCTGGCTGTCTCTGGTTCTGGTGGATCAAACTCAGTGGGTGGCTCTTTGGCGTTGAATCTGTTCTTAACAGATAAAAAAGCGATTATCGGTGACAGCGCTAGCAATGATAATAATATTTCAATCACTGCCGCAGATGCGGTGAATGTGGGTGTAACGGCAAAGCAAGAAATCCTCAATGGTGTCATCTCGGCGGCCGTTTCCACTTCGAATAACGCGATCTCTGGCGCGCTATCCGCTAATATCGTCAAAGGTGACAGCTATGCGCTAGTTCAAAAAGGCGCTGATATCAACCAAGACACATCTGTCTCATCAACCACACAATCAGTGGCGGTAACAGCGGAAGATAATACCACACTGACCGATTTAACAGGTACATTGGCCGCATCTTCCAGCACATCAGTTGGCGTCGCCTTGGCTGGTAATGTGATGTGGAAAGATGTCAAAGCTGGCATTAACAGTACCGTGACAGCCGATGATAATGTAATTGTCACAGCTGATACGAGGCAAGATCTGACAGCGACGACTGTTGGTATTGCCGCATCAACAGGGGGCTTCTCAGGGGCTGGCTCTATCGGTATTGGTCTTGTGAAGTCAACGACCTATGCTGATATCGGCTCAGATGCCAATATCACAACAGATGGCTCGGTGAAGATTCACGCAGGTGATGATACTGATATCTTTATGCTAGAGCCTGCCGCTAGCATCTCCTTGGGGGGCTCTGCCCTTGCTGGTGCGGTAGGTGCCGCGGTCTTTATCGGCACAACGAAGGCGCGCATTCTTGATAATGCGACAATCTCAGCCAATGGTAATGAGACGATGCTAGTAGAGGTGGATAGCACCTATACCTCATCGCCTTTGTTGGATGGTATTTTTGGCGGCGGTGACAATGAAACTCGTGATGCTTTGGGTGATTTCAACGATAATTTCACCTTTGATAACATCAAGGATCTGTTCCTAACAGAAACACGCAATACTGAAACAAGACGCGGTGTGTCTGTGTCAGCTGTGTCTGACCAAGATGTGATTTCTATCGCAGCCTCAGGTGCGGTGTCATCGGACAATGCGATCGCTATCTCGCTTTCAGCGGGCGTGGGCGTCAACACAACAGAGGCCTCAATCGGTAATGGCGCGACCATTAATAATGACATTTCATCTGCTAATGCGGGCCAAGATGTGTTGGTGCGGGCGCTATCAGATACCTACTGGGTGGATTTATCAGCCGCGCTTGGTGTTGGCACAGGGACAGCTGGTGTTGGTGTTGGTGCTGACGTTGTCGTTCAGGTCAAGAACACAAATGCCTTTATCGCGCAGAATGCGGTGGTGAAAGCGAACCAAAATGTATCTGTTGAGGCAGATGCCAGAGATAAGATTATTAACTCAGCTGCAACAATCGGTGTGGGTAGCACCGCTGGTGTTGCAGGCACGGCCTCGGTCGCAGTGATTGTGAATGATACCGAAGCCCGCATTGATGGCGATGTTCAGGCAGAAGATAATGTCACGGTTGATGCTGATGGCACATCAGAGCTGATTCAAATTGCTGGCGCGGTCGGTGGTGGTGGTACCGCTGGTATTGGCGCCTCATTTGGTATCGCGGTTGTCAAAGGTGAAACCACTGCCATCATTGGTAATACCGCCCAAGTCGATGGCAAGGGGACAACATCTGTCACAGCTGATAGCACCGAAAATTCAGTCGCTGCCGTCCTTGCGGGCGGTATTGGCGGCACCGTCGGTGTCTCTGTCTCAGCTGGTATCAAGGTCCATGATTCAACCACAAAGGCACAAATCCTAGGCGGCGTGAATCAGCGCTTTGATAATAGCACTTACACCACGCA
>WTJA01000117.1 GCA_011524995.1 Alphaproteobacteria bacterium
TTAAATCCGGAAACAGCCATTGCTGAACGCTACGCTCCTCAGCGTGTGGCCTATGGTCACTACCGCATTCTTGCCCCTTTTATGCCTCTTACGTTGGCATTTGTGGCGCTCATTGGCCTCTCACGAGGACGGTTACGTGATGAATTTGCAAGGAAACGCCTCTGGGGCACTATCCTCGCTGCGTTCATTGTTCAAATCGGCTTCATTACTGCTCGCAGCTTAACCGTCTCACTGCCCTATCTATGGCCCCTCATGTATCTCATGATCGCTTTGCCAATCATAATTGGACTGGCCATCATCTTTCGACCTGCTTTTCAACAGATGAAGGAGGCGATGACATGAGATTAGCCCCTCCTCTCCATCTTGGCCTCTATTTGGCAAAACGATATTTCTTTTGGTTTGCCCTTACCTTGGCCGCGTTGGTTAGCTTTGTATTATTGATTGATTCCGTAGAACTCTATCGTCGCTTCAGTAACATCACCACTGATGAATCCGCTCTATTCGTTTTCCTCATTTTGCTTTTGGGCATACCTGAGAAAATAGACCTTCTGATTTCTTTCGCCGTTATTTTTGGGTCACTATTATGCTTTCAACATTGGTCTAAGACGAATGAGTTAGTTGCCGCGCGCAGTTTTGGGCAAACGATTTGGCAAGCCCTTATGCCGGTATTTTTGACGGTATTGGCCATAGGCTTTTTCCAGATTTTAATACTAAACCCCATTAAAGCTGCGACAACGTCTGCCCAGACAGAGATGAAAATCAGTCTTTTTGGTGCAACAAACGCCAACCGCATGTCAGTGTCCACATCAGGTGTCTGGCTAAAAGATAGCACTAGCACCGATAATCTCATTATTCATGGCCCGAGCTTGGAGCTTAGCACCTATCAAATTAATGAGCCGATTATCTACGGGCTGCAGAGTGATGGGTCGGTCATATGGCGCATAACAGCGCAATCAATGACCTTGCAAGCTGATGGTTGGCTTATCGCAGAGGGTCAGAAAAGCGAGAGGGACGGCACCATCATACCGCTAGAGATGATGACCCTGCCGACATCGATCACACCAGCTGACTTCATACGTACGACACAAGAGCCAGAGACCATTTCCATTTATGCGCTGCCTGCCTTCATATCGATGCTTGATGTGACTGGGCTGCCAGCAAATGAACATCGGGTGTATTTTCAGCAATTGCTGTCAATTCCCCTGCAACTTTTGGCGCTTTGTACATTGGCTGTTTGCTTTACGCTGCTGCGTTTCACGCGTATGCCGCGCTATAAACTTATTGCGACAGGATTGGCAGCTGGTTTTGCCATTTATTTTGTCACAGATCTTATCTATTTATTAGGGGCAAATGCACGGCTTCCTATCTTCATTGCGGGCTGGGGGCCTGCTATTACATTACTACTCATTTCTGGGTACTTTATTGCCCGTTCAGAGGATGTTTAAGGCTGATATCATGAGACATAACTTCACAAGCTATTTGGGCTCACACCTCACAAGATTGGTAAAAATATCATGTCTTGCCGTTGGTCTGTTGAGCGTCTCTGCGCCAGCCTATGCGCAATCTATTTCTGTTATTGCCGTGGTTGAAGGCGACCCGATTACAAATTTCCACCTTGAGAATAGGCTCCATTACCTGCTCACAACCACTGGCATCAAAATGACCGCCGAAAATGAAGCACAGCTCCGCAATGATGTGCTGCAAATGCTGATTGATGACAAAATCAAACTCGCGGAAGCGGAAAAGGTGAACCCTGGGCTTATTCCGGCAGCGCGAGCCAAAGCGATTGAATTGGTGAATGATACCTATAGCTCACTCGATAAATCAGCCAATCAAAGACTGAAGGAATTAGACCTAGACCGCGAAACAGTGGAAAATAAGTTTCTGATTGATGTCATCTGGGCCAGCCTCCTGAAAGAAAAATTCCAAAATCAATTTGAAAATGCTGCCAAATTAGCAGAGCAAAGCCTCGCACGACTTGAAAAGGATTTATCGCAACCTCAAGTTAAAATTTCAGAGATTGTGCTAGCGCCAACACCGAGCCGTCCAACCGCGCAAAATTTTGATATCGCCAATCAAATGGTTGCGGCCATCCGTGAAGGTGCTGATTTTTCTGCGATTGCCCGGCAATATTCGGCAGCAGGGAGCGCCAGCAATGGCGGACGCCTTGATTGGATTGTGACATCAACCCTGCCAGAGGCCTTTCAAAGTATTTTGCGCCAAGCCCCATCAGGTGAGGTCTTAGACCCGGTTAATATTGACGGGATTATCTATATTTTGCGCAAAGAAGGCGTGCGGGCCAAAGGCTTGATTGACCCTTCGCAAACAAAATTGACCCTAGCGCGGGCCCTGATGCCGCTTGATGCGACAATTTCCAATGCTGACCAGCTAATTGCTGCTGGTGAGATGAAAAAGCGGACTGAACAACTTACCTCTTGTGAAGCAGTAGAAGCGCTGAATACTGAATTTGCCTCAGGACAGCCAAGCTATTTGCGTGACCTGGAACTCGGTTCTATCACACCAGCCTTGCGTGATATCATTGAAAAACTGGCTGATAATACGCCGTCTGAGCCTCTTATCTTTGCTGAGGGTATGGTTGTGTTCATGATCTGCGAGCGGGAGATGCCAAAACTTGACTTGCCGTCTTTCGAAGAACAAGAACGCACAGAGTTGAATAAGATGTTCTCTACTCTCTCTAATCGCTATTTGCTTCGTTTGCGGCGTTCAACAAATATTGAGCTTCGTTAAGATGCCGCAACCGACCCTCATCACGCCAGGAGACCCTGCTGGTATCGGCCCGGAGATTGCCTTAAAAGCACTTGCCCATAACCCAGATTTGCGCAGTCATACGGTCATGATGGGAGATGAGGCGCATCTACAAAGCTTAGCGGAAAGTTTGGACCTATCAGTTCGCTTTTCCAACTGGGAGTTGGGGGCATCCCTCGCATCTGATAGCATTACGTTGCTGCCGCTATCTTGGCCAGCCAAAGTCGTATCTGGTCAACCTGATGTGGCAAACGCAGATACCATTATCGCTGCTATAGCACAGGCAGTGTCACTGGCACAAAAGGGCACTGTGTCGGGGATTGTGACCTGCCCCATTGCAAAATCTGTGCTGTATGATGTGGGATTTGCCTTTCCTGGCCACACCGAATATTTAGGAAGCCTGTCTCAAACAGGTCATGAGCCCATCATGATGCTGGCCAACACAGAGCTACGCGTTGTCCCAGCCACAATACATATCGCGTTGCAGGAGGTGCCAAACCGCCTGGATAAAACGGCGCTCACCTCGCTTATATGCCGCGTTTCTGAGGCCTTGCAGCGTGATTTTGGAATATCAAAACCCCATATAGCGATTTGTGGCTTGAACCCTCATGCCGGAGAGCAAGGGCGTATGGGACAAGAAGAAGAGACCGTCATTGCCCCTGCCATCACAGACGCGCAAGATCAGATTGGCGATACTGCTACCATTTCAGGGCCGCATGCCGCAGATAGCCTTTTCCATAAAGAGAAGAGACAGCATTTTGACTGTGTGATTGGCATGTATCATGACCAAGTTCTCATCCCCTTGAAAACAATTGATTTTCATGGTGGTGTTAACATTACCTTAGGGCTTGATTTTGTGCGCACTTCACCAGATCACGGCACGGCCTTCGACATTGCCGGTCAGGGTATTGCGAATGAAACCTCACTGGTACAGGCGATTAAAGTTGCCCGCGACCTTGGCGAGCGGAGACACCATCATGGATAACGTAAAGCAAGCCATTGATCAGTTGCCGCCACTGCGACAGCTTACCCAAGACAGCCAGCTCTATGCGAAGAAGTCTCTTGGCCAAAATTTCTTATTTGACCTGAACCTTACTGGCAAAATTGCCCAATATGCCGGCCATAATGTGAAAACCATTATCGAAGTTGGCCCAGGCCCTGGTGGCTTAACACGTGCGCTTTTAACAGATACTGAGGCTGATGTTATTGCGATTGAAAAAGACCGCAGAGCCATTCATTTCCTGGATCATCTCGTCTTTGCTGCCGATGGCCGCTTGTCGCTTATTGAAGCAGACGCGCTAAAAGCCCCCTTATGGGAGATGGGTGATGCGCCGCGATCTATTGTGGCGAATTTGCCTTATAATATCGCGACAACGTTATTATTGGGATGGCTAAGCCACATTGATGCCTTTGAATCCTTTACGCTGATGTTTCAAAAGGAAGTGGCGGAGCGTATTTGCGCCCAACCTTCAACGCCAGCCTATGGCAGACTTAGCATCATTAGCCAATGGTTAGCCGAAACAGATATCCTATTTGATATTCCCCCCGAAGCCTTTGTGCCATCGCCAAAGGTGACATCATCAGTGGTGCAGCTTATTCCGCGCCCTGCCCCGCTTTACCCTTGTGATAAGGCCACATTGGAAAAAGTGACAGCGCAGGCCTTTTCTCAGCGCCGCAAAATGATGCGTGCTAGCTTTAAATCATATGGGGGTGCCTCTATGCTTGAAGCAATTGATATTGACCCCAGTATGCGCCCGCAGGATTTGGATATCAGTGCTTTTTGCCGCCTTGCAAACGCGCTTGAAGGACAGTTCTAATCACTGTTGCGCAACTGTTTTACAAAATCGGACAGGCCGATTTGTCTCGTGCGCTTTAGTCTCTCTGAGTGAAGAATTTTCTGCACTGCGGCAACAGACTCCTCCAGATCACGATTGACGATGATATAATCATATTCGGGGTAATGGCTCATCTCATCAGCCGCTTTGGCCATGCGGCCTGCCACAACATCAGCTGAATCTTGGGCGCGGTTTAACAATCGTTTTTCAAGCTCAGACACTGAGGGCGGCAAAATGAAGACTTTCACCAAATCTTCTGGCATCAACTCATTAAGCTGCTGCGTGCCTTGCCAATCAATATCAAATAGCACGTCCTGACCATTTGACAGCTTATCTTCTACAAAGGCCCGCGGTGTGCCGTAATAATGGTCAAATACCTTGGCATATTCTAGAAACGCACCTTGGTTTATTTGAATTTCAAAGCTGGTTTGATCGGTAAAATGATAATCACTGCCATCAACCTCTCCTGGGCGCCTTTTGCGAGTCGTGGCTGAGATTGATAAGGTTAGATTATCTTCTAAGGCGAGTAATTTTTTAGAGATACTTGTCTTTCCTGCGCCTGACGGAGAGGACAATACAAGCATCAAGCCTCGTCTTTGTATCAAATCACCACTCATTGACTCTCTCCTTGCGCTGCGCCTTGGCGCGCCTTCTCGATCTGGTAGGTTTTCACATTACGATTATGTTCTTGTAGCGTGGTTGCAAAGTGATGACCACCATTGCCTGTTGCCACAAAATAATAATAGGGGGTAGGTGCTGGTTGCAAGGCGGCCTTAATCGCGGCTCTACCGGGATTGGCAATCGCAGTCGCTGGCAATCCGCCTCTGGTATAGCTGTTCCATGCGCTATCCACCTTCCAATCAGCCCTTGTGAGAGGGCGTGCTGCACCTTCTTTTTGGATGACCCCATATAGAACAGACGCATCAGATTGTAATCTCATACCGTCGCGCAACCTGTTTAAAAAGACAGAACTCACAATCGGTTGTTCTCTGACTAATCCTGTTTCTTTTTCAATGATTGAGGCCATGATTAGCGCATCTTGAGGGGTATCATAAGGCACACGTGATTGGCGGTTTGCCCATTCCTCTGCCAAAATCATCTCTTGGCGGGCTTGCATCCGTTCAATCAGGGAACGCCGGCTCTCTCCACGAACAAAGAAATAAGTATCTGGTGCTAGCGAGCCTTCATCTGGGAAGCGGCCTGCTGTCCCTGTGAGGCGATCTTCTTGCTTTAATAGCTGGATGACCTCAGATACGGTCGCGCCTTCAATCACAGTAAAACGATGTTGGAACGGCTGTGCTTTATCCAAATGTTCAAAAATAGTGGCAAGGCTGGCTCTTGCAGGAATGAGAAATTCACCTGCTTTTGGTTGAAAGGTTGTATCTTCTAACAAACCGTAGGATAGGCGCATTAACTCATAATGCCAGTTTGCGCGTAAGAGGCCAGCTTGCTGTAACTGGCCTGCAACCTCATGATGTCCACTACCAGGCGCGATATAGATCAGAGTGTCACTATCGGGGCCTGAGGGCTGGTCTTTAAAGTCCGTAAACCAAAGACCAAACGCCCCAACGGAAATGATAGCCAAAAGGCTCGCAAAAATTGTCAGACGTGCAAGTAGTCTAACAACAGGCGCTATCATGCATCAACAGCGCCCAGAATGAGTGACGCATTCGTGCCACCGAACCCAAAGCTATTAGACATCGCATAGCGCACGTCTTTTTTCTTGGTCTTTAGCGGTACCAAATCGAAACCTTCCATCGCCTCTTCCGGGTCTGTTAGGTTAAGAGTTGGCGGCAAATCGCCCGTTTTAACCGCAAGGATTGAGTAAATCGCCTCAATCGCCCCTGCAGCGCCTAGCAAATGACCTGTGGCTGATTTTGTCGATGACATAGACACTTTGGAGATAGCGTCCCCCAGAAGGCGACGCACCGCACCTGCTTCAATCAAATCACCCAATGGTGTCGATGTGCCATGTGCATTGATATAATCAATATCATCTGGTGTGAGACCCGCATTGCGTAACGCAGATTTCATTGCCCGGAAACCACCATCACCATCTTCTGCAGGCGCTGTGATATGATAGGCATCACCTGATAGACCATAGCCTTTCACTTCGGCATAAATCTTGGCGCCACGGGCTTTGGCATGTTCATATTCTTCAAGAACAAGGACACCAGCCCCCTCGCCCATCACAAAACCATCACGGCCCTTATCCCACGGACGTGAACCAGATTGTGGGTCATCATTATAGCCAGATGATAGCGCGCGCGCTGCGGCAAAGCCTGCCACACCTAACCGGCAGATGGCTGCTTCTGCGCCGCCAGCCACCATCACATCTGCATCACCGAACATGATTAGGCGGCTCGCATCACCAATCGCATGCGCCCCTGTTGAACAGGCTGTAACAACTGCATGATTGGGGCCTTTAAAGCCATGCTGAATAGAAACATGGCCAGAGATGAGATTAATCAGCGAGGATGGGATGAAGAATGGGCTAATCCGCTTTGGCCCTTTTTCATTCATCAGATTGCTTGTCTCAACAATTGTTGATAGACCACCAATGCCAGAGCCAATCATCACGCCTGTACGCTCTTTTTGGTCTTCGCTCTCTGCGACCCAACCAGAATCAGCAATGGCCTCATGAGCGGCAACTAGACCAAATTGAATAAATTTATCAAGCTTACGTTGGTCCTTTGGCGGGATGATATCATCCATCTGAAGAGCGCCCTCTTCCTCACCCGTCGGCACCATGCCAGCAATTTGGCAAGAGATATCAGATACGTCAAAGCCTTCAATTTTACCAAGGCCACTCTTGCCAGCCAAGATAGACTGCCAGTTATGTTCCACCCCATTACCAAGAGGTGTGACCATTCCCATTCCTGTTACGACTACTCGTCTCATCTCTTTATCCTCAATCGCTGATAAAAAAAGCCCTGCCGCATTATAAACAGTGCGGCAGGGTCGTCAAATCTTTGATATCGTCCGAGGACGTTTTAAGAAGCTGCGCCTTCTAGGAAGTCAACAGCATCTTTAACTGTCATGATCTTTTCAGCAGCGTCATCTGGAATGTCACAACCAAACTCTTCTTCAAAAGCCATCACTAGCTCAACAGTGTCTAGGCTGTCTGCGCCAAGATCGTCGATGAAAGATGCACCTTCAACAACTTTGTCTGCGTCAACGCCAAGATGCTCAACAACAATTGATTTTACGCGGTCTGCAATATCGCTCATAAGAACCCCCTAAGGTTTAAGCAAAGGATGCCAGCATCCTCATTGATAAGTCATATTTCAAGGCGGAATAACATATAACTTTTGAAAAGGCTATAGTTTATTCCACCCTGCCGAATGAGAAAGATATCTCATCCACTTCGCCATAAGGCTTAGAGCATCGCCATCCCGCCATTAATGTGCATCGTCGCGCCTGTGATATAGCCAGCCTCTTCACTGGCTAAAAACGCAACAGCAGCGGCGATCTCTGATGGTTGACCTAGGCGTGCCGCTGGCACATTGGCTAACAAACCATCTTTTTGCGCATCGGTCAGCACATCTGTCATCGGTGTTTCAATAAAGCCTGGCGCCACAACATTGACTGTCAAACCACGACTTGCGACTTCTGCTGCCAATGACTTACTGTAGCCGATCATGCCTGCTTTTGATGCCGCATAATTCGTCTGGCCTGGGTTACCCGTTACACCAACGATGGATGAGATAGAAATGATACGACCCCACCGCGCCTTCATCATAGAGCGCAAGGCTGAGCGGCAGAGGGTCATCGTTGCTGTCATATTGACTTCAAGAACATCATCCCAATCTTCGTCTTTCATGCGCATCGCAAGATTGTCACGGGTGATACCTGCGTTATTCACCAAGATGTTAACTTCGCCTGTGGCTGCGGTCGCTTCATCAAATAATGTTGCAACAGCGTCTCTATCCGATAGGTTTGCTGTCACGATAGAGGCACGTTCACCAAGCTCTGATGCGAGTGATTCTAGCTTTTCACGTCTTGTTCCATGCAACACAACATGGGCGCCTTGCGCATGAAGTGTTTTCGCAATTTCGGCGCCGATGCCGCCACTTGCACCTGTGATGAGTGCGGTTTTACCTGTTAAATCAAACATAAAGGTCCCCTTTTAGAAATGTGCTGCAATATCGTCAGCAGTCTCAATTGAGATGATTTCCACATCTTTTAATGTGCGCTTCACGAGACCGCTCAATACTTTGCCTGTGCCAAGTTCAATGAAACGTGTCACGCCATTTTGCTGCATATACTCGAGAGATTCGCGCCATCTGACACGACCGGTGACTTGGGTGATGAGATTTTCGCGCAACGCTTCAGGCTTATCTTCGGCAGATGCTAACACATTACAAATCACTGGCAATGACGGTGCGCTAAATACCGTATCAGATAACGCTGTCGCCATCACATCGGCGGCTGGTGCCATCAATGACGAATGGAATGGGGCGCTCACTGGCAATTCAATCACCCGCTTTAAGCCTTCTTCTTGTGCCAGGCTCATAGCCGCTTTGACCCCCACAAGAGAACCAGAAATAACCACCTGACCTGGGGCATTGTCATTTGCAATTTGCACAGCACCTGCCCCCTCCGCACCAGCAACCACCTTATCAGCGAGTGCAATATCTGCGCCAATCAAGGCCGCCATAGCCCCTTCCCCGACAGGCACCGCTGCCTGCATGGCATCACCACGTTGGCGAAGCAGACCTGCGCCTGCGGCAACATCAAACACACCAACAGCAGCGAGGGCTGAATATTCACCTAGCGAGTGACCAGCTACATAATCACCAAATTCATCGAGCGACTTCCCGCTATGTTCGGCAATGGCGGCAACAACTGCCATAGAGCTCGCAAATAAGGCAGGCTGGGCATTTGTTGTCAAAGTCAGGTCGTCAGCCGGCCCCTCTGCCATCAAAACAGATAGTGGCTGTGATAAGGCCTCATCAACTGTGCTTAGCACTTCTCGTGCAGCGGCAGATGCCTCAGCAAGGGCCACGGCCATGCCAGGTGTTTGCGAGCCTTGGCCCGGAAATAAGAAAGCGGTTTTTGACATCGTCAATTCCTATAGTTGTCTCATTGCCCTGTTAATGGCATGAATTCCAAGAGTGGGGCAAGATATTTGACTAGCAAATGCCTAGAATATTAACACTTGCGCTTATATGGCAAATACCGTAATACTGCGCCCACTTATGAAGTGTGGCCTTGCCAGACTATTACATAACTCCCTTGCCAGACACGATTGGCGTGCTGGCTTTTCATCTGAGTTACCTCAGGGCATATGATTATCCATAAGGAGAGAGCAATATGCGTCTATACGAAAGCGTGCTTATCGCACGTCAAGATATCTCTACTGCTCAAGTAGAAACCCTCGTTGATGAATTTTCAAAAATCATCGAAAATGGTGGCGGAAGCATCAAGAAAAGAGAATATTGGGGCCTTCGCAGCTTGGCTTACCGGATCAAAAAGAACCGGAAGGGCCATTATGTTATGCTCAACCTCGAAGCTGATTCTGCAACTTTGAACGAATATGAGCGTATCATGGGCTTGAACGAAGACATCCTTCGCTTCATGACAATTCGCATTGAAGAAGTTGATGAAGAGCCATCAATTATGATGCAGGTCAAATCAGAGCGCGGTGAGCGTGGCGATCGTCGTGACCGCCGTGAACAGCCTGCGCAAAACGCAAGCAAGTCAGAGGAGGCATAAATGACACAACTAGAAATTACACGTTCAGCCGTTCGTCGTCCTTATGGTCGTCGTCGTAAATCATGCCCATTCTCTGGTCCTAACGCACCAAAGATTGACTACAAAGATACAAAGCTACTAGGCCGCTTCACATCAGAGCGTGGTAAGATCGTACCATCACGTATCTCAGCTGTTTCAGCGAAGAAACAGCGTGAATTGGCAGTCGCTATCAAGCGTGCGCGCTATTTGGCGCTTATGCCTTATGTTGACATGCAACGCTAATCCCAGTGACGAGATTTTGGAGAACACATTATGCAAATTATTCTTCTAGAACGCGTTGAAAAGCTGGGTCAAATCGGTGACGTTGTTACCGTAAAGCCTGGCTATGCACGCAACTTCCTTTTGCCTCGTGGTAAAGCCCTTCGCGCGAACAAGGCCAATTTGGAAAGATTTGAAAACGAAAAAGCTGAACTGATTGCCAAGAATGACAAGGCAAAAGGTGAAGCAATGACACAAGCGAACAACATGAAAGACGCGGCTGTATCAATCGTACGTGCGGCTTCTGAAATGGGTCAGCTATTTGGGTCAGTAACAGCACGCGACATCTCAGCTGCTCTTGTTGAAGCCGGCCATCAGATCGACCGCAACCAGGTTGTGATGGACAAAGCGATTAAGACACTTGGCTTGTTCGATATGCGCGTAAAGCTTCATGCTGAAGTTGATGTGACAGTCACTGTCAACATTGCACGCTCATTGGAAGAAGCGGCCACACAGCTTGAAAGCGGCAAAGCCGTTATCGCATCTGAATTGCTAGACGCTGATGATGAAGTCGAAGCCGTTGAAGAAGCGCCAGCCGCTGCTGAAGAAGCAGCTGCAGACGACGCGTCTGACGACACTTCAGAAAACGCTGAGTAAAAATTTACTCAATCCAAAATTAAAAGGCTGGTCTGCGGATCAGCCTTTTTTCATTTATCCCCGCTATCCCCAGCTTTCACAATTTCCTTTTATGTCATAGCTTGATAGGGTGCTGTCATGGATACGCAATCTTCTCAAAACATCATCCAATTGACGGATAAGCCGCATCGTGAAATGCCTCATAATCTGCAAGCAGAGCAGAATTTGTTGGGCGCTGTGTTGCTTGATAATAATATCACGGATCAATTTAATGATGTGTTGCAGCCTGATTATTTCTATGACCCGCTTCATGGTCGTATTTTTGAGGCAGCCATGCGCCTCATTGGGCGCGGCCAACTTGCTAACCCGGTGACTTTGCGCGCCTATTTCGAAAAGGATGCTGCCTTTACCGAAGATGACCCGCAACAATATCTCACAGATTTGGTTGATGGCGTTATCTCTGTTTCTGAGGCGCCCTCTTATGGCGAGATTATCTATGAGACGTATCTGCGCCGGCAGCTAATTAAAGTCGCAGACCAGATTGCCCATGAAGCTGGCCAGGCCAGCATGGATGAAAGCGCCACAAAACAGCTAGAAAAAGCAGAACAATATCTATTTAACCTTGCCGAAAATGATACAGTAGAGACTGGCTTGCGTGGCTTTGCATCGGTGCTACAGGGCACCATCTCGATGGCTGAGACAGCGGCAAATAGTGACGGCCATCTATCTGGCGTAAGTACCGGCCTCACAGATCTGAACCGTTTGATGGGTGGCATGCACCGCTCTGACTTGCTTATCTTGGCGGGACGCCCAGGTATGGGTAAGACAGCCCTTGCGACGAATATGGCATTTCATGCGGCTACCACAACACGCACAGGCGAGAATGCTGTGCCTGTAGCCTTTTTCTCGCTTGAGATGTCAGCTGAGCAGCTTGGCACTCGTATTTTGGCAGAACAGTCAGAGCTTGATTCTGAGGGGATTCGTCGTGGTCGCCTCAATACAGCTGAATTCTCCCAATTGGTTGAAGCCAGCACGCGCATCTCATCAGCACCCTTCTTCATTGATGACACGCCCGGCCTATCCGTATCACAAGTGGCAAGCCGCGCTAGACGGTTGAAACGCACCCATGGCCTTGGGCTTATTGTTGTTGACTATCTTCAGCTCCTTGGCGCGCAAATTGGCGTTCGCGCTGAAAACCGCGTGCAAGAAATCTCAAATATTTCACGCTCCTTGAAAGCATTGGCCAAAGAATTAGATGTGCCTGTTCTTGCCCTATCACAGCTATCTCGTGCGGTGGAACAGCGTGATGATAAGCGTCCGAACCTCTCTGATTTACGTGAATCAGGGTCGATTGAACAAGATGCTGACGTGGTGCTCTTTGTCTTTCGTGAGGAATATTACCTTAATAAAGGCGAGCCCACGCAAAAAGAAACCGAGACAAGTGATAAATTTGCGGAACGTTATCAACGCTGGAGAGAACAGCTTGAAGCCAAAAATGGTAAAGCAGAAGTCATCATCGCGAAGCAACGTCACGGTCCTGTGGGCACAGTTAACGTGGCCTTTGAAGCGCGTCTTACGAAATTTGGAGATTTGGCATATGATGACCAATTGCCAGAGGATTTCTAAAGCGTTACAACGCCTTTATGGATAACAATATCACATCTTTGCCAGCCGCCCCGCACGCGGCAACAAGCCATCTGATGGTCAATCTGTCAGCTTTGTGCGACAATTGGCAAAGGCTTGATTCCTTGTCATCAAACTCATGCCAAACCGCGGCAGTTGTGAAAGCCAATGGCTATGGCCTTGGCATGGAAGCAGTCTCACAAGCGCTCTATCACACCGGATGCCGGTCTTTCTTTGTGGCACGGCTAGAGGAGGCCATCAGCCTCAATGACGCTTTTACAGCGAATGAGATGTTTGATGCCAAAATTTACGTATTAGATGGCATCCGCAAAGGTGACGAGAGTGCCTTTCACCATTATAGCTTTATCCCTGTTTGTAATGATGCTGCGCAAATTGCGCGCGCTGAGGACATTGGCGTGAAACAAGGTCGCCCCCTTACCTGCGTCATTCATATTGATACGGCCATGTCCCGCCTCGGCTTGTCAGTCGATGAATTTGCGCGCCTGGCCCCCACACTGGCCTCACGGGCGAGCCTTTCAATTTCTTATATTATGTCTCATCTGGCTTGTGCTGATGATGCAGATCACCCACTCAACCACGCACAACTAGCGCGCTTTCGTGACGTAAGTGACCGCTATGATATTCGTCAATGCCTTGGCAATTCTGGCGCTCTCTTCCTAGGCACAGACTTCCACCTCGATATGACACGCCCTGGCCTATCTCTTTATGGCTTAGCCCCTGATGGAAGCGACCAGCATCTATCATCCGTCTTTTCATGGACAACGGATATTCTGCAAATCCGCGAAGTTGAAGCAGGCACCAATGTTGGTTATGGCGGCAGCTACCAAACACCGCATCCCATGCGCCTTGCGACAGTGGGAACAGGCTATGCTGATGGGTTGCTTCGTCATTTTGCACCTCACCTCACCCTTCACATAGCTGGCAAACCTTGTCCTATCATTGGACGCATTTCAATGGATAGCTGCGTTATTGATGTCTCACATCTCAGCGAGACAGAGCTCAATCAGGCCTCACAGGCCACCATCCTTGAAACGAGTGCTGATGCCGCTAGCCTTGCAGCCAAAACAGACACGATTGCTTATGAAATAATGACAAATATTGGCGCACGCGTTGCACGACATTATCATGGTGGGGTATAAAGCTCATAGGGTAGCTGTTAAGAGGTCTTTTGCATGTTTTTCATCCGCTTTTTGCGCCAAACGGGGCAAGCTGCATTTGGGTTTCTTGCCAGCCTTGGTCGTATTGCTTTTTTTACAGGCAGCGCCATTCGTTGGACAATCCAACCACCTTATTATGGCAAACAGCTTTCTCGCCAAATATTAGATATTGGCTATTATTCATTGCCAGTCGTCGGCCTTACCACTCTGTTTTCTGGCATGGTCTTGGCACTGCAATCCTATACAGGCTTTGCCCGCTTTTCCGCTGAAGATACGGTTGCGACAGTCGTTGTGCTATCAGTCACAAGAGAATTAGGGCCTGTGCTAGCAGGTTTGATGGTCGCGGGGCGCATCGGCGCCTCAATGGCGGCTGAAATTGGCACCATGCGCGTGACAGACCAGATTGATGCGCTTGACACATTATCAACACGCCCCATGCAATATTTGGTCGCCCCTCGCTTATTAGCTGGCACGATTTGCTTACCCTTCCTTGTCCTGATTGGTGACATTATCGGGGTTTTTGGTGGCTATATTGTTGGGGTCTATCGGCTAGGCTTCAACCCGGCGCTGTACCTCAGCCGTACGTTAGAGTTCCTAGAATTCTCTGATGTGATGCTTGGCCTGATCAAAGCCGCCGTCTTTGGCTTCTTGATTGCGCTGATGGGCTGTTATCATGGCTATCATTCAGGACGAGGCGCGGAAGGGGTTGGCCTTGCCACCACAAATGCGGTGGTATCATCTTCTATCTTTATCTTGATAGCTAACTATCTTGTGACAGCCCTGTTCTTTGGAGTTTAGCCTATGACGACACACGCTAAAATCTCAATTAAGAACCTTGCGAAATCCTTTTCTGGCAAGTCAGTGCTCACAGATGTGACTGTTGATGTCGCACCGCAAGAATCGCTTGTGATTATTGGCACCTCTGGTTGTGGCAAGTCAGTGACATTGAAATGCCTTCTTGGCCTGATAACCCCTGATTCAGGGGACATTTTCATTGATGGGGTGAATGTCGTTGGCCAAAGCCGCGCCGAGCGTGAGACAATGCTTCATCGTTTTGGTATGACCTTCCAATTTGGCGCCCTGTTTGACAGCCTTCCAATCTGGGAGAACATAACGTTTCGTCTGCGGCAAAAACAGAAAATGAAAAAGGCAGAAGCCCGTGATATCGCTGCTGATATTGTGGGGCAGCTGGGGCTTGGCGCACATGTGATTGACCAATATCCAGCAGAATTATCGGGTGGCATGCAAAAACGTGTCGCGCTTGCCAGAGCCATTGCTGATAAGCCTGAGATTCTCCTGTTTGACGAGCCAACGTCAGGCCTCGACCCTATCACTGGCGGCGTGATTGATAATTTGATAACAGATTCGGTGAAACGGCTTGGCGCAACGGCCATCACGATTTCGCATGATATGGCATCAGTGAGGCGTATCGCAGATAAGGTAGCTATGATCCATCAAGGCCGCGTTTTATGGTCTGGCCCTGTCTCTGAGATGGATAAATCAGGCATTGAAGAGGTTGATCAATTTGTCCATGGCAAACCGGTTGGCCCTCTTACCACAGCGATTAATAAAGATGCGCTCGCAGCGCAGGCACAGAAAGCAGGCTAATGGCGCGGTCTCAAACAAGATATGTCTGCAGCCAATGTGGCACCACAGCTCCTAAATGGTCAGGGAAATGTGACGGATGTGGGGAATGGAACACCCTTGCCGAAGAGGCAAGCCCTGCCCTTTCTGCCCCTGGCAAAAAAGCGTCAGGTCGCAAAGTGCCACTTGAAACACTGTCAGACACCAAAGATAAGCCACCTCTTGCGCGGATGCGCTCTCACATAGATGAGCTTGACTGCGTTGTTGGTGGCGACATTGTTCATGGCTCGGCCCTTTTAATTGGTGGTGACCCTGGCATTGGGAAATCAACCCTATTGCTTCAGCTATTATGCCGATTTGCCTCCAACGGCGTCAAAGCGGCCTATTTTTCAGGTGAGGAATCAGCTGAACAAGTGCGGATGCGCGCGCAACGCCTACAGCTATCTTCTGCCCCCTTACAATTGGCGACGGCAACAAATGCAGCAGATATTGCCGCTAGTCTTACTGATGGGGATGGCTTTGATATCGTCGTGATCGACTCTATTCAAACGATGTATTTGCCAACGCTTGATTCAGCGCCTGGCACCGTCAGTCAAGTTCGCGCCGCAGCCCAAGAATTAATTCATGCCGCAAAACGCTGCGGAGCTGCTGTTTTCTTTGTCGGTCATGTCACAAAAGAAGGGGCCATAGCCGGCCCTCGTGTTCTTGAACATATGGTAGATGCTGTTCTTTATTTTGAAGGAGATAGATCGCATCATTTCCGTATCTTACGAGGTGTCAAAAACCGCTTTGGTCCGACCGATGAAATTGGTGTGTTTGAGATGACTGAGCTTGGCCTATCAGAAGTGGCCAATCCATCGGAGCTGTTTTTGGCCGACAGACGCGATAATGTCGCTGGCGCCGCGGTATTTGCCGGCTTAGAAGGCACACGTCCTGTCTTGGTTGAAATTGAGGCTTTGGTTGCCCCGTCCTCGCTTGCGTCACCGCGGCGTAATGTCGTGGGATGGGATAGTGGCAGATTAGCGATGCTAACAGCCGTCTTAGAGGCAAGATGCGG
>WTJA01000112.1:0-31578 GCA_011524995.1 Alphaproteobacteria bacterium
TCGGCCTGTTTTGCGATGCCTATGCCATGGTCAAAAATTGATATTGCTACCTTCAGCTGGCAAAAATCACTAGGGGGAGAAGGGGCGCATGGCGTTCTTATTCTATCACCTCGTGCGGTTGCGCGGCTAGAAGAACAGGCGCCGCCGCGGCCCTTGCCCAAATTATTTCAGCTGACCAAAAACGGTAAACTGATTGATGGTATTTTCCGTGGTGATACGATTAACACACCATCACTTTTAGCCATTTCAGATCTTCATATTGCCCTTGATTGGGCAGAATCAATTGGTGGTCTGTCTGCCCTCATTGAACGCTCAATGACAAGCTTGTCCCATGTTGAAAAATGGGTAGATGAAACGCCTTGGGTCTCTTTCTTGGCGGCGTCACCTGAGACGCGCTCCAATACATCAATTTGTCTGTCTATTGTTGATGAAGAGGTGAAAGCGCTAGGCCAAGCTGACCAAACAGCCTTTGCGAAGCGCATGGTCTCCTTATGCGCTGAACAGATGGTGGCTTTTGATATTGGAGCCTATCGCACCGCTCCAGCAGGTCTACGGATTTGGGCTGGGCCAACTGTTGAACCAGATGATGTGGCATTGCTATTGCCTTGGCTCGATTGGGCCTTTGACACTGCCAAAAATGAACTATTGAAATAAGAGGTATAGAGATGCCAAAAGTATTGATTAGCGATAAAATCGCACCAGACGCTGTTGAGATTTTTAAGGAAAGAGGCGTCGAAGTT
Source organism: Alphaproteobacteria bacterium (assembly GCA_011524995.1). Lineage (GTDB taxonomy): Bacteria > Pseudomonadota > Alphaproteobacteria > Puniceispirillales > Puniceispirillaceae > UBA685. The sequence continues at coordinate 741 of WTJA01000112.1, forward strand.
GACTATAAACCAGGTCTATCTCCTGAAGAGTTGTTGGAAATCATCGGCGATTATGATGGGCTAGCTATCCGTTCTGCTACCAAAGTAACAGCTGACGTTCTTGCCAAAGCGACAAAGCTTCGTGCGGTTGGCCGCGCAGGGATTGGTGTCGATAATGTTGATGTGAAAGCGGCAACCAAAGCAGGTGTTGTGGTCATGAACACACCGTTTGGGAATGCTGTTACCACAGCTGAACATGCAATCACGATGATGTTGTCGCTTGCGCGCCAAATCCCGCAAGCTCACGCTTCTACTGTTGCTGGCAAATGGGAGAAGTCTAAATTTGTCGGGACAGAAATTAGCGGTAAAATTTTAGGTATTATTGGTTGTGGTAATATTGGCGCCATTGTTGCTGATAGAGCACAGGGCCTAAAGATGCGGGTGATTGGGTTTGACCCCTTCCTCACAGAAGAGCGCGCCAAAACACTTGGTATTGAAAAAGTAGAGTTAGACGAGCTCTTGAGCCGTGCTGATTTCATAACACTTCACACGCCTCTGACAGATGCGACACGCAATATCATCTCTGCTGATGCGCTTCACAAAACGAAAAAAGGCGTACGTATCATCAATTGTGCACGTGGTGGACTAGTTGACGAGCTGGCTTTAAGCGCTGCGCTTCATAATGGTCATGTGGCCGGTGCCGCGCTTGATGTGTTTGCCGAAGAGCCAGCGCGGGAGAACCCGCTCTTTGACGCACCAAACTTAATTGTCACGCCGCATTTGGGCGCAAGCACAACAGAGGCGCAAGAAAAAGTAGCACTGCAAATTGCCGAACAATTGGCTGATTATTTGACAAAGGGCGCTGTGACAAACGCCTTGAATATGGCTTCTGTTACAGCAGAAGAAGCGCCGATTTTGCAGCCTTACATGACCCTTGGCAAATTATTGGGTAGCTTCCTTGGTCAGCTTGAAATGCCGCAAATCACAGAGGTCAGATTAGAGCTTGATGGTAAGTCAGCAAATCTGAATGAAACACCTATCCTCGCCTCTACTTTGGCCGGTTTATTAGGTCCAAAGATGGATTCGGTTAATATGGTGAATGCCGCAACGATCGCCTCTGCCAATGGGGTGGCTGTGGCAACCGTGCGTCATGACAGACGGTGTGACTATGAGACACTACTTCGCTTGTCAGTTTCTTATGATGGCGGCGAAAGAACCATCGCTGGCACCCTGATTGGTGGTAATAAACCGCGGATTGTAGAGTTGCAGGATATTGCTGTTGAAGCTGAATTCCCGCCTCATTTGCTCTACCTACGCAATTATGACAAGCCAGGCTTTATTGGTGCCTTAGGGTCTGTGTTCGGTGAATTGGGTGTGAATATCGCAACCTTCCACTTGGGACGTAAAGAAGAGGGTGGCGAGGCGATAGCTCTTGTAGAGATTGATAGTGATATTTCTACTGAGGTGCTTAATCAGGTAAAGGACCTCCCACAAGTGGTGCGTGCCGACCATCTTCGTTTCGCTAGCTAGTGAAGAAGGCATCAAGTTCTGCCTCTGCTGACTTGCTGTTTTGCCTCATTTTTGCTAATGACGAAGCGTTGCGTAAGCAGAGGCAGAATGCCTCAATGATAATCTTATGTGCAGCCCGTTGGGAAACGGGTTGCCCACGTTAGGAAAAGCGGATGGCCGCAGGCGATAAAAGCACCGATCAACAGACAGGATTGCTTCCTGCAGGTTTACAAGATGTGCTACACCCGCAAGCGGAGAATGATGCCAAGGCATCAGAGATCATCATGTCCTGCTTAGCCTCTTTTGGCTATCAACGTGTTGAACCGCCGCTCGTAGAATTTGAAGATAGTCTATTAAGTGACAAGCTGGGGGCAGCGCTCTCAGATAAAACATTTCGTTTACTTGATCCGCTCTCCCATAAAATGATGGCCTTGCGTGCTGATATGACGGCACAGATGGCGCGTATTTCGGGGACAAGGTTGGCACACTTGCCGCGGCCGCTCCGCTTATCTTATTGCGGCGCTGTGATGCGCGTTGTGCCAGACGTTTTAAATCCCGAACGCCAGATGGTGCAAGCGGGCGCTGAATATATTGGCGCATCCGATGCTGTCGCCTGTGCAGAAATGATCTCGCTTGCTGTTCATGCGCTTGGTCAAACAGGGATCACAGAGCTGACGATTGATATGGGCATTCCCTATCTCTTTGATGAGCTGATTGGGGATGTGTCTGATGAAGACCGTGCTGCGTTAGATGACGCCATTCGTAGTCGCGATACAGATGCCCTGCGTCGTCTATCTGTGCCACAAGCTGCCTTATTGGCTGATTTGGTCACTGCTGCAGGCCAAGATAGTGCCGCGATTGCGGCATTGGCAGATAAAGTAGATGGTAAGGCCGCTCACCTCATCCGCCAGGTGCTTGAGGTGGAGAGTATCCTGCATCAGATTTGGCCAAATCTACCTATCACGCTAGACCTTTTGGACAGGCGCGACGCTGATTATCATCAGGGGCTTCATTTCGCGATTTATGGCAAAGGCTTGCGTGGTGAAATCGCACGTGGTGGCGCCTATGTCACTGGATTTGGTGAGCCTGCGACTGGTCTGTCAATCTATATGGAACGCGTCTTGCGTGCCCTGCCAGCTGCAGAGCAAGCGCCGCGGATTTATGTATCAGCATCTGCGGGCTTGCCAACAGCGATGGCATTAGTCGCACGCGGCCGAGATGTGGTTATGGGGCAGGCTGATTGCCAAGATGAAGAGGCTGCGGCACGTGAGCAAGGCTGCCGCTTTATTATGCGCAGCGCTAATGGGATGCCAGACGCCCTAGAATAGATATAGCAGAGATTTCATTCAAAGAAGATGCGAGACCCTATATGGGCCTGAAACGTAACGAAGGATAGTGGTAAGATGACAAATGTAGCAGTGATTGGCTCCCAATGGGGCGATGAGGGCAAAGGCAAGATCGTAGATTGGCTTTCAGAGCGTGCTGATCTTGTTGTCCGTTTTCAAGGTGGTCACAATGCAGGTCATACACTTGTGATTGATGGTGTTGAATATAAGTTATCACTTCTGCCATCAGGTATTGTGCGTGACGGCAAAACATCTGTCATCGGTAATGGTGTGGTTGTTGACCCTGCCGCCTTGTTATCAGAGATTGATACTTTGCGTTCACAAGGCGCCACAATTACGCCAGAGACCTTTGTTGTGTCTGAATCTGTTACCTTGATTTTGCCTGTTCATCAGGCTGTTGACCATGCGCGTGAAGCGCTGCGTGGCGCTGATAAAATTGGCACCACGGGGCGCGGTATCGGGCCAGCCTACGAAGATAAAGTGGCAAGACGTGCGGTGCGCCTGGCTGATTTGGCTGACCCAGAGGCATTGATGGTAAAATTGGAGGCCTTGGTCTCATTCCATAATATCTTCTTGAAGGCAAGCGATGCTGAACAAGCTGACGCCGCGGCTATTCATGCCTCTCTCATGGAAATGGCGCCAACTTTGTTGTCATATGCAGGACGTAGCTGGCAGGTGTTAGGTGATGCCCGCAAAGCCAATAAGCGTATCTTGTTTGAAGGTGCGCAAGGCATCATGCTTGATATCGACCATGGGACTTATCCTTTTGTAACCTCATCTAATACGGTGGCTGGCCAGGCGGCGACTGGCTCAGGGACGGGCCCAACGTCAGTTGGCTTCGTGCTTGGCATTACTAAAGCTTACACTACACGTGTTGGCTCAGGGCCTTTCCCGACAGAAGATTTCGGTGCTGATGGTGACCGTATGGGTGAACGGGGCCGTGAATTTGGTACTGTGACAGGCCGGAAACGCCGCTGCGGCTGGTTCGATGCTGTTATGGTACGCCAGGCAGGCCTCACCGCAGGCATCACAGGTATGGCACTCACAAAATTAGATGTGCTTGATGGCTTTGAGACATTGAAAATCTGTGTTGGCTATGAGCTGAATGGCGAGACAATTGATTATTTCCCGGCAGATTCCGCGGCACAAGCAGCGGTAACACCTGTCTATGAGGAAATGCCAGGCTGGTCAGAGACCACCTACGGCGCACGTTCATGGGCTGACCTACCAGCGAATGCGGTCAAATATATCCGCCGCCTAGAAGAGCTGACAGGTATTCCGGTCGCTCTGTTATCAACTAGCCCAGAGCGTGACGATACCATTTTGGTTCGTGACCCGTTTGGTGATCAATAAACAGGCCTCTTACTCAACGCTCAAGAGCTTCATATCTGAGGCTCTTGCGCGTACAGCCTCTGCTAATTTTTCAAAGGCACGTACTTCAATTTGACGGACACGCTCACGGCTGACCCCAAATTCTGTGGCTAATTCTTCGAGCGTTAGAGGCGGCTCTGCAAGACGCCGTGCTTCAATAATGCGTTGTTCACGCTCATTCAATTCCTGTAATGCTTCAACCATCAAAGATTTGCGAGCATTATATTCTTCTGCCTCAGCAAAGCTTGTTTCTTGATCAACACGATCATCTTCAAGCCAATCTTGCCATTCTGTTGGTTGTTCACCATCACGGCTGATTGTGGCATTTAGTGAATGATCGCCGCCCGCCATGCGCTGTTCCATCGAGATAACATCCTGCTCAGATACATCCAATGTCTCAGCAATATGGGTGATTTGCTCGTCTTTGAGATGCCCATCATCCACATCTTGGATTTTATTTTTAAGGCGTCTCAAATTAAAGAATAATTTCTTCTGCGCTGAGGTGGTGCCAATCTTCACTAATGACCAGCTCCGCAAAATATATTCTTGGATAGCGGCTTTGATCCACCACATCGCATAGGTTGCGAGGCGAAACCCTTTATCAGGCTCAAACTTCTTCACAGCATGCATCATGCCAAGATTGCCCTCAGAGATGAGGTCTGCCATCGGAAGCCCATACCCACGATAGCCCATCGCAATCTTCGCAACGAGGCGTAGATGTGACGTCACTAGCTGATGCGCGGCGTCAACATCGCCTTTGTCTTTCCATGACTTAGCAAGCTTGAACTCTTCATCAGGCTCAAGCATCGGAAATTGCCTGATTTGATCGAGATAACGCGATAAATTACCATCAGGTGATAGTGATGGGATGAGAGCGTTTTTTGACATCTGTGTGATGGCTCCTTACCTCTGCTTAGCATCCGTTAACGAAACATCTCCCTTATACTTATATGGGAGTTATCGCGCTGCGATGCAAGGGCTAGCGAGCGGAAGCGCGCCGCGCAATGCCGTCTTCAATCGTTGTGATAAGCTGTTTCATATCCTCGGGCATCGGACTATCAAAGGCAAGGGCCTCCCCGGTAACGGGGTGGGCAAAGCCCAGATGCGCGGCATGCAAGGCTTGGCGTTCAAAGTTCCGTAATTGGGCAAGGACATCACGGCTAGTCTGATCAGGCATCTGCGCCGCACGCAAGGCTGTACCATAGACAGGGTCACCGATAATGCCATAGCCATAAGCCGCCATATGAACGCGAATTTGATGGGTGCGACCTGTTTCTAGCTGACATTCAATCAAAGCGGCAAAGGGGGGGAGGTCGCGCTTGGTTTCAAAATGCGTAATCGCCTCTTTACCACCCTCATGGATTACTTGCTTTTTGCGATCATGTTTTGAGCGTCCGATGGGGGCATCAATCGTACCTTGCTTATCCTTTGGTAGGCCCCAAACAAGTGCGTGATAGCGTCTATCGAGCTGATGTTTGGCAAACATTTTGGCGAGCTTCACATGCGCTTTTTCGCTTTTGGCAGCCATCATAACGCCAGAGGTATCTTTGTCGAGCCGATGGACAATGCCAGGGCGGGCAACGCCGCCAATACCAGATAGGCTATCACCACAATGGTACAGTAACGCATTCACCAGCGTGCCATCATAGGCGCCAGGGGCCGGATGCACCACCATGCCAGCCGGCTTTTCAAGAACGATGAGATGCTCATCTTCGTAATAGATAGAAAGCGGGATATCTTGTGGCTGCGGTGTCGCATCAACAGGCGGCGGTATCCGCAACTCATAGCTGCCGTCAGGTTTGACGCTTGCTGAGGGATCAGTTACGGTGACGCCATTATAAGAAAGGTGCCCGTCTTGGATGAGTGTTTTCAGGCGGCTGCGAGATAAATCTTCCGGGCAATGTGCCGCGAGCCATCTATCTAATCTTTGGCCCGCATGCGCCGCATCGGCAGTAATGATAAAAGGGTCAGTCTGTTCCATGAGTAATGCTGGTAACCAAGTTCCAAATGATGAACATCATCAGGCCTCTCACGATGGTCAGCCTCACGATGGTCCGTTTACCCCTGCCCAGATGCGGGGCTTAAAGTGGCTCACATCAATCATGGGTATCTTAATTATAATTTGCGTTATCTTACTGGGTATTGGCCTGTCTCGCAATGCAAACAAATTGCTTGAGGCTGAGGGCCCTGTCTCAGTGTCATTGCCGGCCAATGCGACCATTGAGTCACTGACAGCTGGCGCGGATAATCATATTTGGCTTTATACGCAATCAGATGGGGTTGAACGGCTACAACTCGTCTCACCAAAGGGTAAAATTGTCACGGAAATGACAATCAATCGTATCGCGCCTTAAATGCCAAATAAGGGGGCAATCAGCGCTTCTAAGCTTAACGCCTGCAGGCCGGTAACGTCATAGCCAATCGCGGTTGGTAGAATATAGAAACGCGCCATCAGCAGGTAAAATGCGACATAAAGCGGGCGAATACGCATGATAATCCAATCAGGCGTCGCAAAGCTAAACAGCTTCAAGAGCGGGTTAGAGGCTTGATTGATGTGACGGATCCCAGGCAGGCGGCTTGTTTCAGGTAGGAAAATGCCATAGAGGAAACGGATGATAAGCAGCCATTGAATGACGCCAATGCCGCCATCAAGCAAAATAATCCATAAGGCTTCGTCTAGCATATCATCCCCTTTTTCTACCTACGCCAGTCATGCTATCAGCTTTTCCTTTCAAGGAATATGACAACTCATCATCAGAAGCGAGTTATTTTGCGTCACAAGCTGGCACTTTTCTGAAAAATCGCTTACATATCTTGCTAGATAAATAACCAACTCAACAGGCATCAAGCGCTGTTGAGGTTTTGTATGTTAAAGGAAATCTGTGATGGTCAGCTCACAATATGTCTATTCCATGTATAAGCTTGGCAAGGTCTATCCTGGTGGCAAAGAGGTGCTGAAAGATATCAGCCTGTCTTTCTTGCCAGGCGCAAAGATTGGCGTGCTCGGCTTAAACGGTGCGGGTAAATCAACCTTGCTGAAGATTATGGCTGGTATCGAAACAGATTTTACCGGCGAGGCACAAGCTGCCGATGGTCTGAAAGTTGGCTATTTGGCACAGGAACCTGACCTAGACCCTGCATTGGATGTGCAAGGGAACGTCATGGCAGGCATGGGCGAAGCCAAAGAATTGATGGATCGCTTTAATGCGGTCTCTGCACGCTTTGCCGAAGAGCTTACTGATGATGAAATGAATGATGTCATCGCTGAGCAGGCAGAGCTTCAGGAAAAAATTGATGCGATGGATGCTTGGGATCTCGAGCGTAAGGCAGAGATTGCGATGGATGCTTTGCGGGTGCCAGATGGTAGCGCAGATGTGACAAAATTATCAGGTGGGGAACGCCGCCGCGTGGCTTTGTGCCGCTTGCTTCTCTCTGCTCCTGATATGTTGTTGCTTGATGAACCAACAAACCACTTGGATGCGGAATCAGTGTCATGGCTTCAGCGCTTCCTCCATGACTTCCCAGGGACAGTTGTGACAATCACGCACGATCGTTACTTCCTTGACGAAGTGGCCGGTTGGATTTTGGAACTCGATAGAGGCCAAGGTATTCCATATGAAGGCAATTATTCAGGCTGGCTTGAGCAAAAACAAAAGCGTCTTGAGCAAGAAGGCAAAGCCGAAGATGCGCGCGTCAAGTCACTGTCACGCGAATTGGACTGGGTGCGGTCAGCGCCAAAGGCTCGCCAAGCAAAATCAAAGGCGCGTATTACGGCCTATGAAAAGCTATTGGAAGAAGGCCAGCAGCAGCGTGTTGAAACAGCCAAGATTGTCATTCCAGCGGGTCCACGTTTGGGTGATAAGGTGCTGGAAGCTGATAAGCTCGTCAAAGGGTTTGGCGAACGGTTGTTGATTGATGAGGCAACCTTCCGCCTACCACCAGGTGGTATCGTTGGCGTGATTGGGCCAAACGGCGCTGGTAAAACAACGCTTTTCCGTATGCTAACAGGAATTGAACAGCCTGATTCTGGCAGCCTCACAACAGGTGATACGGTCAAGCTTGGCTATGTTGACCAGTCACGTGATGCGCTTGATGATGATAAAACTGTCTGGGAAGTTATCTCAGACGGGCTTGATGAATTAGAATTGGGCAAGCGTACCGTCCCATCACGCGCTTATGTGAGCAATTTTAACTTTAAAGGCGCCGACCAACAAAAGAAGGTGGGGCAACTATCAGGTGGTGAGCGTAACCGCGTACACCTAGCGCGCATGCTGAAAAGTGGCGCCAATCTGCTACTTCTCGATGAGCCGACAAACGATCTTGATGTTGATACCTTGCGCGCCTTGGAAGAGGCGTTGCTTGAATTTGCCGGTTGTGCGGTTGTCATCAGCCACGATCGCTGGTTCTTAGACCGAATTGCCACACATATCATGGCTTTTGAAGGTGATAGCCATGTTGAATGGTTTGAAGGCAACTATGAGGCCTATGAGGCCGATAAGAAACGCCGCTTGGGCGCGGATGCCGACAGGCCAACACGCATCAAATATAAGCCAATCGCAAGAGCCTAATGGCGAGCTAGCGAGCTATATAGTGTGATGTAAAGAAAAGCGCAGGGTCTATAGATCCTGCGCTGATTTTTTGAGCACATCAATGAGCGCAGAGAACTGACCACCATTCTTGCGAATGATAGCGGTGTTTTCTTGCTGCTGTGTGATCAGCATAGAAATATTTTCAATTTCAACATCAATGATTCGTTGATCTTTATCAGCAGGTGTAGAGACACGCCAGCTTACAATGGCATCTGGGTTATTGCCGCTGGGGTCTGACATTGTGCCTGTCACCAGGACCAAGCGATCCCCTTTAGAGACGGCGTCAGTGACGGTGTAATCAAGGCCTTTCAGCTGATCAAATTGCCGTGCGGCAAGACCCGTCAAGACAGTGCGGAACAACATGGTGTAGTCTGCTTTTTCAGCCTCTGTCGCAGCCCGCCAATACCGCCCGGCAGAAAAGCGGGTAATGCCCTCAAAATCAAAATAGCGGTCAAGGAGGTCGTTAACGGCCGCGAGGCGTGCCGCCTCATCACCATAATCAGCTTCAACCGCCTCTTTCACAGCGATGGCCATATCTGACACAAGTAATTTAGCTGTATCTAATCTAGCATCAGCCTGTGCAGACGTGCTGCCAAGCCATAGGGCTGCCAGAACTGGCATTACAAAGCGAAGAATGGCACCCATTGCTTAATCTCCAAAAAACTCGTCAAACGCATCATCATTCGCGTCGGCTACAATTTGGCCAGGTAGTCTGTCTGCCAGTAAGCCTTCGCGTCTTTGGTAATAGACTGACCGTGTTCTGGCATAGGGGTCAAGACTATTATATTTTACTTCATTAATTTGATCGAAATATTGGGCTCTCGTTGAGACGATGCCAACTGGCATTTGCGCTGTTTGCACGGTCTCACCCACTTGTCCTGCTTGCAAGGCAGAGAGTGGGTTCAACACAAAATCTACCACGCGGCCTGAAAAGGCGCGTACCGATTGGCCACCCAACAAAGGCACTTCGATATAGGCGCCCTCTGGTACATTTGCCGCTGCTAATGTTTGGCCAAAATCTTCTTGTGTGGGCTGCACATCATCTTCGGTAAGGTTGGCAAAGCCTAATGTGAGGCCATTCACAGCAAAGTGCAGAACGGCCAAGGCCGCATTTTCAAACTTCCCTTGTAGGGTAGAGTTCACAGCTGTAGATGGCAGGCTAACCCAATTGACATGGTTTGCCACAGCGGTCTGAACTGGTTGCGGCGCAACATTTCGATAGCCGCTTGCTACCGGCTCTAACACATAGCTATCGGCCGCCATATTAAAGGCGAAAATCTTGCGGTTGGTCTCTTCATACGGGTCGCGTACTTCGCTGCGCTCATCGACAGGCAAGCTGGTACAGGCGCCAAGACACGCTGCAAACACTATCATAGTCAGGGTGGTGAGGGCTCTCAATTGTCGTCTCATAATCATCACTTCTTAACGCCGTCTTGCGGGCAGTATAATGCGCTGGGGACTGATTTGTCCATCACCTGAAATGAGCGGGTAAGATTAACCGATTTGATAGGGAAAAGGCTGTCATATGATTAAAATTTCCTGAACCAGCCCCTTTTTTATTTTCATGATTTGTTCTATCTTCCAAGGACGGGTTTCAGTCATTGATGTCAGGTGGGTCAGTCAGGTGTCTTTAGAGTCTAATATAACACAAGTCGCTGGCGCACAGGCGCCGTGGCTGCAGGGCCTGAACGCCCCGCAGGAAGAGGCCGTCACCACATTGGATGGCCCGTTACTCGTATTGTCAGGGGCAGGCACAGGCAAAACCCGCGTATTGACGTCTCGGGTAGCGCAGCTCATTGCGACTCGTACCGCGGCCCCGTGGAATATTTTAGCTGTTACCTTTACCAACAAAGCAGCGCGCGAGATGAAAGATCGTGTAGCGGGGATGGTTGGGCCGATGGCTGAGCAGGTGATGCTTGGGACATTCCATTCGGTTGCCGCTCGTATTTTGCGCCGCCATGCTGAACTAGTCGGGTTAAATTCGCGCTTTACCATCATTGATACGGACGACCAATTGCGACTTGTAAAGCAGGTCATGGAAGCCAAGGAAATTGATCCGAAAAGATGGCAGCCACGGGCGATTCTAGCCTTGTTTGGGAAATGGAAAGATAAAGGGTTAACCGCAGATAAAATCTCAATTGATGAGGCAGGTGACTTAGCCGACGGCAAAGCTGCGGAGCTTTATAAGGCCTATCAGGCACGGCTTGTGAGCCTGAATGCGTGTGATTTCGGTGACTTGCTATTGCATCTTTTGACCATATTTAACACGCACCCCGATATCCTATCAGAGTATCAAAATCGCTATACGCATATTTTGGTTGATGAATATCAAGATACAAATGTCTCACAATATTTATGGCTCCGCCTTTTGGCGCAGAAGCACAAAAATCTCTGCTGTGTGGGTGATGATGATCAGTCAATCTATGGGTGGCGCGGTGCCGAAGTTGGTAATATTCTCAAATTTGAGAAGGATTATAACGGCGCCAAGATTGTACGGTTGGAGGAAAATTATCGTTCAACCTCTAATATTCTAGCCTGTGCCTCTGCGCTCATTTCTCACAATGAAACGCGTCTTGGCAAAGACTTATACACCGCTGGCGAAGCTGGTGAGAAAATCCAATTATCAGGCTATTGGGACGGTCATGAAGAAGCCCGTTCGCTGGCTAGCCAAATTGAATATCTTATCAAAGACGGACATGATTTAAATCAAATAGCGGTTTTGGTACGTGCTGGCTTTCAGACGCGTGAGTTTGAAGAACGGTTTATTGCGATCGGATTGCCCTATCGGGTCATTGGTACACGCTTTTATGAGCGCGCGGAGATACGAGATGCGCTTGCCTATTTGCGGCTGATTGCGCAACCAAATGATGATTTGGCATTTGAGCGTATCATTAATACACCCAAAAGAGGTTTGGGGGCGGCCTCTCTACAGGCGATTTACAGCTATGCCCGTGCCACAGAACAGCCCTATCTAGCGGCGGCGGCGAGGCTGGTTGATAGTGATGAGCTGAAACCACAAGCGCGCCGGGCCCTCGCACAATTTGTAGGCCAGATTGAAAGTTGGCGCCGTGACATTGAACAATTATCTGCCGCAGATTTGGCCCGATTTGTCTTAGATGATTCTGGCTACACGGCGATGTGGCAAGCTGATAAAAACCCTGATTCACCGGGTCGGCTCGAAAACCTCAAAGAACTCGTCGCATCAATGGAAGATTTTGAGACACTGGGCTCGTTTCTGGAGCATATCGCTCTTGTGACAGATACCGAGACGGCCAATCAGGATGGTGAGGTCTCATTGATGACGTTACATGCCGCGAAGGGTTTGGAATTTGATACGGTCTTTTTGCCAGGTTGGGAAGAAGGTGTCTTTCCGTCTCAACGCTCTTTGGATGAAAATGGTGGCGCAGGCTTAGAAGAAGAACGCCGGCTTGGTTATGTTGGCATTACACGTGCGCGGCGTAATCTGTTCATTTCATTTGCGGCCAATCGGCGCATTCATGGGCTATGGCAAGCCTGTATCCCCTCGCGGTTTGTTGCAGAATTACCAAAAGACCATGTCAAAGAGGATATGGCGCAGGGCCTATCAGTTGGGCGCTCTGAGCCCTTAATGATTGGTGATGCCGGAGAGCGCGCTGGGCAAGCTGGTTATGGGCCTGGCTGGCACCGCGCCGCCGCACGACGCCAGCAACCGATAAGCGCCGCACCAAAACGTGACCAAGATGGCTGGCTACCCTCTGGCGAGAGCAAAAGTGGGTTTGCCATAGGAGATAGAGTCTTTCACCAAAAATTTGGTATGGGTAATGTGAAATCAGTAGAAGGCGATAAATTAGAAATTGCCTTCGATAAAGCAGGCCATAAGAAAGTGGTCGCAAGCTTTGTTGAAAAGCCATAAAGGATAGCATGATGGATGCCACAGCAAGCTGGTCAGTCAGATGTGAAATTGAGGGGCAAACTCTTGCGCCAACGGTCGCCTATGAGACGGCGTTAACTGAAATGTGCGGGGCGCATGTCGTCTCTGTGTCACGTCCCTATCTTGATGCGCCAACTTGGATCATCGAGGGTTTTTTTGATGCTGCGCCAGATGCGGGGCTTGTGAGGCAGGCGCTGACATTAGCCTCAGAATCAGGAGACGCCCCGTCTTATGACATTATTGACCATGGGGTTCGTGATTGGTTGGCAGAAAACCGCGCGTCCTTCCCTGCCTTGCATATTGGACGGTTTTGGGTTTATGGGGCGCATATCACCGACGCAGCGCCTGCGGGGGCGAAGAAATTACATGTTGAGGCTGCAGAAGCATTTGGCTCTGGCACACACCCGACAACAGAAGGGTGCTTGCGGGCCTTGGATGATGTTTTGGCCAAGCGCTCTGCACGCCGTGTCTTAGACCTTGGTGCCGGAAGCGCGATTTTGGCCATGGCTGTATCACGTCTTGTGCCATCTGCTACTATTGTGGCTTCTGATATTGACCCTGTGGCAACGCGCACTGCCCTCGCCAATCGCAGGCTAAACCATATTGCGCCGCAGTCATTATCTTGTGTGACATCAAAGGGATTTGCGCATCGCACGGTGCGTCAAGCAGCCCCTTATGACCTGCTAATCGCCAATATTCTAGCCGGACCTTTAAAGGAATTAGCGCCTGATATTGCGGCTCATTTATCTGATGATGGTGTTTTAATTTTATCAGGCATTTTGATCTCGCAAGAAAGACAAATTCGGGCGGCCTATCGCAGATGTGGTCTTGTGGTGAGGCGCGCCATTCATATTGATGAGTGGAGTTGTCTTGTCTTCACAAAGATGCAGCATAGAGGAGCGGTTTAATGTCATATGATCCCGCGCATTTGCCGGCTTTGCGTGCCCGTCTTCGTGATAAGGGGCTAGATGGCTATGTGGTATGGCGCGGTGATATGTATAGCGGTGAAGAAGTCCGTCCTTGTGATGAGAGACTAGCCGCCATCAGCGGTTTTACAGGGTCCGCTGGCTTTGCTCTGATCATGACTGACACAGCCTTCTGTTTTTCAGATGGTCGCTATCACCTGCAAATGCAAACCCAGCTCGATGATGCCGCATGGCAGTGGCGTGATTCTGGACCGTCCGCCTTGCAAGACGCGCTATCATCTTTTGGCGGCACATTGACCATTGGTGTGGATGCTGCGACGACAACCAAAGCGCGGTTTGATGCGCTGCCGTCCCAAGCAGGGGATACCACCTTGCACTGGCAGCTTTTAGAAGACAATTTGATTGATGAGGTTTGGCACAATAGGCCGGCTGTGAGCCGCCGTGCCGCTTATGATCTGAGTGATGATGTCACGGGTCAAAGCGCGGCAGAGAAATATGCCAAATTACAGGCATATCTGAGAGATAACAAACAAGATGGTATTCTTATATCTGCACCAGATTGTGTTAATTGGCTCTGTAACATCAGAGGGGATGACCTGGCCAACACGCCCTTCCATCTCTGCTTTGCCTATGTGCCAGCGACGGGTCTGCCCTGTTTAATTGATGCTGAGACTACCAGAGAGGATGTCACCACAACAACTTTGGCAGCCTTTCTTGAGGCGGCGGGTCAGCTAACGGGACAGCGCCTATCCTATGATGCTGCGACCGTGCCAATGGCACTCTACCAAACACTTGCGGCGCATGAAGTAACATTGGTGGCTGAAGCCTGTCCTATCACAGGGTGGAAGGCGTCAAAAAATGACACGGAACTTAACGGGTTTCGGCAAGCACATCTTCAAGATGCCATCGCATTTTGTGCGTTTTGGTATGAATGCGAAACAGATGCTGCGCTTACAGAGCGTTCTGAGACAGCGCTTGTCTCTCGCTTGCAGCAATCCCGCCAGCGTCAACCAGACTATATCTGTGATAGTTTTGAGACGATTATGGGGGCTGGCCCGAACGGCGCGATCATTCATTATCGCGCTATTGCGGGGGAAGATAGCCTTATCCAAAATGATAGTCTTTTGCTGATTGATTCAGGCGGGCATTACCGGACAGGGACGACTGACATTACAAGGACTTTGGCGATTGGCACCCCAACGCCAGAGATGCGTCATGCCTATAGTGCGGTACTTGCCGCCCATATTGCTTTGGCAATGGCAGCCTTTCCGACAGGCACAGATGGCGCGGCCTTAGATGCGATTTGCCGCGCACCCTTATGGGCGCAAGGCCTTGATTTTGCGCATGGTACGGGGCACGGTGTCGGCCATATTCTCTCGGTTCATGAAGGGCCTGCCCATATTTCAAAGCGGGGACGTATCCCGCTCGAAACAGCCATGATTTTATCAAATGAGCCTGGTTATTATAAAGAAGGGGCCTTTGGCATTCGATTGGAAAACCTTGTGGCAGTCACCTCGCCAGAAAAGGGCTTTCACCGCTTTGAAACCCTTACATTTGTGCCATTTGAAAGAGATCTGATTGATACAGCCCTATTGGGGGCTGAGGCTGTCGGCTGGCTGGATCGCTATCATGCCAATGTGGCAGAGCTGCTGCTACCGCACCTGGCTAGCGAGGAAATGGCAAGCTGGCTGCAGACAAAATGTGCGCCCTTAGGAAATGAGGGCTAGCCTGTAATGAGCGTTAGCCAGTCATCTTCTGACAAGATGGTAAGGCCTAAATCAGCAGCCTTTTTGGCTTTTGACCCTGCATCAGCACCAACAACCACATAATCAGTTTTGCCAGAAACTGAGCCAGCTACTTTGGCGCCAAGGCGCTCGGCCTGAGCTTTGGCTTCTGCGCGAGACTGCCTGACAAGCGTGCCAGTAAAGACAATAGTTTTGCCGCTAATGACGCTATCTTGTGAGGGGGCTTCCAGGCTCAGCGGGGTAATGTCTGAGAGTAAATCCGTGACCGCTTTCTGGTTGCGCGCATCGGTGAAGAATTGCACGATATCTGCCACAACTGAGGCGCCAATCTGGTCAATGGTCACAAGCTCTTGATAGGCTTGGCTTGTCTCATCTGCGGCCTCTTGGGCTGCTTGCATCAAGCTAGGCAGGCTCTCATAATGTTGGGCTAGTAATTTTGCGGTTGCTTGACCAATTTGACGGATGCCTAGACCAAAAATCACACGGTCGAGGTCAATTTCCCTGCGATCATTGATGGCATTAATGAGGTTTTGTGCAGATTTCTCACCCATACGGTCAAGTGCTGCCATCTCATCAAAACGGGTGGTAAGCGCGAAAATATCAGCGGGGCTTCTTAACCAGCCAAGCTGGAAAAACTGTTCAATTTGCTTGGCGCCTAGCCCCTCAATGTCAAAGGCATTACGCGATACAAAATGTTTTAGTTGCTCCACAATTTGGGCATCGCACGCAAAACCGCCCGTGCAACGCCTTACAGCTTCACCCTCTGGTCGCACAGCTGGGCTGTGACAGATGGGACAGCTGGTCGGAAAGGTAAAAGCGGGGCTGTCTTCGTTACGGGCAGATGTCACCACTTCCACAATCTGGGGGATAACATCGCCTGCTCTTTGCAGAATAACCTTATCACCGATCCGGATATCTTTTCGCTGGATTTCATCTTCATTATGCAATGTGGCATTTGAGACGATAACACCGCCGACATTGACAGGTGTTAATCGCGCGACAGGGGTAAGCGCGCCAGTACGCCCTACTTGAATGTCAATATCCTCAACAAAGGTCATCGCTTTTTCAGCGGGGAATTTATGGGCGATGGCCCAACGCGGGGCACGGCTTACCTGTCCCAAGCGGGCTTGGTAGCGGTGGTCATCAACCTTATAGACAACGCCATCAATATCATAAGGCAGATCAGCCCGCGCCTCACCAATAGCGTGATAAGCAGAAAGGAGGGCACTTGCATCTTCACAGAGGCTCGTTTGTGGGTTCACCACAAAGCCATAGCTCGTAAGGTCAGCTAGAAAGGCACTATGAGTCTCCCACGCTTTGCCAATCACCTCTCCTGCGGCATAGGCAAAGAATCGCAAAGGCCGGCGACCTGTCACAGCCGGGTCCTTTTGCCGCAATGACCCAGCAGCCGCATTACGCGGATTGGCAAATTGCTTTTGCCCAGCCTCTTCCTGCGCCTGGTTAAGCGAAAGGAAATCAGATTTATCCATATAAATCTCGCCGCGTACCTCAATCACGTCTGGCGGTGTGCCGGTAAGTGTCTTTGGGATACTAGCAAGGGCCTTAATATTGGCGGTGACATCTTCACCTTCGCTACCATCACCTCTGGTGGCGGCGCTTACAAGCGCGCCAGCTTCATAGCGCAGTGATAAGGATAAGCCATCAATTTTGGGCTCCGCCGTCAAAGAAAGAGGGGCCTCAGCCGGAAGGCTCAAAAATTTGCGTACACGTGTGATGAAGTCAAAAACATCTTCGTCTTCAAAGGCATTCGCCAAAGAGAGCATTGGGACGATATGTTTGATTTTACCAAAGCCTGACTGCACCTCTGTGCCCACACGCTCTGAGGGGCTATCAACGCGCTTCAATGACGGAAAAGCCGCTTCTAATGCCATATTATATTGCATAAGGGCATCATAGGCGGCGTCTGTGATCTCGGGGCTATCCTCGCCATAATAGAGGCGGTTATGATGCGCGATAGCCTCAGCACATTGCCCTAAAAGGTCAGCGGCCTCGATTGGCGTTAGCGTGGCGACATCACGTGAGAGGTCTGGTAGTGCTGGTTGGCTCATATATGGTCATGCCCCAACAAAGTCACCGCTGCAGCTCGTGCTTCTGCCGTGATATGTTCGCCGGCTAGCATGCGCGCAATCTCTTCAGCGCGTTCATGCTGTGTTAAGACGTCGGTGCGGCTTATAACCGTTTCATCTTGGGCAGACTTCGCAATCTTGTAATGGTGGGCCCCTTTGGCAGCGACTTGTGGTGAATGCGTAATCACAAGCGTTTGCATGACATCACCTAAACGCGCAAGGCGTTCTCCAACAGCCGCAGCAACCGCGCCACCCACGCCAGAATCCACCTCATCGAAAATAAGTGTTTTGGCGGCTTCGGTGCGCGCCAATACAACTTTCAGCGCGAGTAAAAAGCGGGCTAATTCGCCGCCTGATGCCACTTTGTCAATGGGTGCTAAATCTTGTCCAGGGTTCGCAGCAGCCTCAAAACGTACCTGATCCCAGCCATGTTCCGACCATTCTGCTTCTGGTTTTTGTGCGACTAATGTAGCAAAGCGGGCATTTTCAAGCTTGAGCGGTGGTAGCTCTGCCATAACTGCCTCATCTAATTGTGAGGCAATGGCCGCACGGCGCTCTGATAGCACTTTGGCACAGCCTTCATAATAATCGCGCCATTCCCGTTCTTTGGCCTTTAAAGCGCCAATACCACCTGATTGGTCATCAAGTTGGGCAAGGCGATGAGATAGCGTTTCATGCAAGCGCGGCAAATCATCTGGTAGGCAATTATGTTTGCGCGCTTGGTTGCGAATTTCATGAAGCCTGTCATCGATTTCCAAGAGACGGGCAGGATCAGCATCAAGAGATGACGCGGCAACATTCAAGGCGCTATTGGCTTCTGTTAATTCTGTTGCCGCACGGCTCAGCGCATCAAGGGCGGCATCAAGCTGTCCAGCTGCGACATCGCTGACACGTTCTAGGGCTGATAAAGCGCGCCCCAATGCCATATCGGCGCCTGCTTCCGCATTTAACGCATCATCGGCGATGCCGAGCGCCTCAGCGATTTTTTCTAAATTCGTGAATAGCGCCCGTTCATCAGATAATCTGCTTTCTTCTCCCGCCTCTGGGCTCAGCAGGTCGAGTTGGTTGACGGCATCTCTTAGCCAGTCTTCTTCTTCTTTGGCTTGCGCCAGCGCTTTCTCTGCTTCACGCACATCTTTGGCAGCTTGTCGCCAGCCTTGGTAGGCGTCTTTGACCTTGGCCAGCACATCATCATGTAAGCAGGCTCTGTCCAATAAGGTCAGATGATGGCTAACATCAAGTAGGCCGCGCCCTTCAAATTGGCCTTGAATTTCGACAAGCAAATCACCACAAAGCCGCAATAGGGTTAATGAGACAGGTTCATCATTAATCGTAGCAGATGATTTTCCATCAGCGCGCAATTGGCGGCGGATAATTAACTCATCCGTTGGGGTGATGCCAGCCTCATCTAAGATAGCCCAAACAGGATGGTCATAAGCCAGCTCAAAGGTTGCGGTGATAACGGCGCGATCGGCACCTTTGCGGATAAGGCCAAAATCTGCCCGCGCGCCTAGAACCAGCCCCAAGGAATCTAGCAGAATAGATTTACCAGCACCTGTCTCACCTGTGAGCACCGTCAGGCCTGTCTTAAACTGTAAAGACAGCTCATCTATGAGGACAATATTTTTGACACTCAGATGCGACAGCATAGCACTTAATCAAAAATCGCGATGGTTGACGTAAACAGGCTTTCAATCAGGCCTTGCGGCGCGGGACGGTTCGGGTTGTCGACAACAACAATCCCGCGTTTTGTCCAAATCGAATCAGGATAGTTGAATTCCGCAACCTGTAATACGCGCTCTGCTTCGTCTTGAATGCCGAGCGATAGATAGGATTCAATCAACCGGTACAACGCTTCTGGCACTTGGTTTGTTGTGTCATAATCACGCACAACATTCTGGAAGCGATTAATGGCCGCGCCATGATGCCCGGCATTGAGATAAAACCGTCCCACAGCCATCTCTTTGCCGGCAAGATGCGAGCGTGTGAGGTCTAGCTTCAACTGGCTATCACGCGCATAGATGCCATTGGGATAGCGGCGGAGCAATTCTTCAAAGGCTGCTTTTGCCTCTCTTGTCATCGCGGCATCACGCTCAACATCGACAATTTGCTCGTAGAAAGAGAGCGCGCGCAGATAATAGGCATATTCCGTTAGCTCACCCGCCGCTGGGTTCAGCTCAATGAACCGGTCAAGCGCCGCGATGGCACGGCTATATTGATTATCCTGATAAAAGGCCCACGCTGCCATAACTTGCGCCTGCGTTGCCCATTGCGAATAGGGATGCTGGCGCTCTACTTCCTCAAATTTTGGCGCTGCTGCCTTTGCCGATTGGTTCAAAGCTGTATCAAGGGCCTCATTATAGAGCACTTCAACAGGCTTCTCTTCTTGTATGAGGTCTGACGTCTCGTTCGATGAACAAGCCGCCAACAAATTAAGACTGGCCAATAGAGGCAATGACAAGCGGTGTAATGACATTTCTAACAGAGCTCTTTTATCAATAATCTCTTCTGCTTATATCCTATTTCAGATGAGATTGGTATCAAGATTATTGGGCAAAAAAGCAGCAGGAAACTATGCGCCATTTCACACAGCGATTTCTTGATAAGTGCGGGAAGATATAATTACGCAGATTGCGCAACAGCAAGGGCAGGCATGCTTGCGGCACTTGCGACTTGTAAGCCTTCATCACCACCAACAATGCGGAAGCAATCTGGGGCTTCCAACAGCGCGCGCACAAGGATTGTGCTTAGTCTGTGGCCTGGCATATGAGATGATAATTTCGCCTTAACAGGCATGCCAAGAAGGTAGAGGTCACCCATACAATCCAGCGCTTTATGACGGACACATTCATTTGTCATGCGCAAGCCGCCTTCATTAAGAATACGGCCATTATCATAGACGAGCGCGTTATCCATTGACCCGCCTTTGGCGAGGCCAGCATTACGCATTTTTTCCACATCTTTTAACATGCAGAAGGTGCGTGCAGAGGATAGCTCTGTAACAAAATCATCTTGTGTCATATCAAACTGACAACGCTGCTGGCCAATACCAGGGTCAACAAAGTCGATATCAATATCAATGGTCAGCTGATCCGCGGGGGATAATTGCGCCCATGCGCCATTTTCAAGCTGGGCTGATACTGGCGCTAACACTTCGATATAGCGGCGCTCAGCATGTAAGCGTGAAATACCAACCTGCAAGATACGCTCAACAACCTGAAGGCTGGAGCCATCGAGAATAGGAACCTCACTGCTGTCAATTTCAACAATGGCGTTATCAACACCAAGACCGTGAAAGGCCGCCATCACATGCTCAATCATATTGATGCCAACGCCAAACCGGTTTTCAATTCTAGTGCAAAGCTGCGTTTCAATCGCATTACTTGCATGGGCCAAAATATGCCCCTCTTCACCCGCCACATCGGTACGGTGGAAGAGAATACCTGTATCAGCTAGGGCAGGGCGAACAGTCATTTTCGTGTACCGACCAGAATGCACGCCAACACCTGCCAAGGTAAAGGCAGCTGCTACGCTTGTTTGCATATCATCCTGGTGGAAAGTTGGTTTCACGAATTTGTCCCTCTATAAGCCATCATAAAATACAAAGATTTCTCTTCGAAAGCCAAATCACTTCTTATGTTACGAAATGTAGCAACGCGCCCACCGTAGCAGGCGCGTTGTTATATAGGGGTTAGTTAGCCTGACGACGGAGGAAAGCTGGGATATCCAACTCATCATCTGCGGCACTTGCTGCCGTGTTGGCACCGATTGGCAAGCTTTCTTGGACAGCATCACCGCGCGGCAGGTCAAGAATCTTTGGCTCTTCTGGCATCGCCTTTGGCTCTTGTGCCGGTGCCTCTGATTCTTCTGCCTTGCGTGGTGCCCATAGGCCAGAGATCTTATGGATTAAGCTAGGCCGTGATTGCGGGACCGGCGCAGCGGCAGCAAGTACGGGGTCTGGCTCTACACTCAAAGGTGCTGCAGGAATGAACGCATCCTCAGCTAGTGGCGTTGCTGTAACACTCTCATCTTCGATGCGCGCAATAGGTGCCTCATCTGTTATGTCAGCATCATCCAAAGCCAATGTTGGCTCAGCTGTCTCTGTCACAGTGGTCTCAGCAACCGCTGTTTCAAGATCAAGCTGTGTATCAGCGATGTCTGTCTGGTCTTCAATTGCCGGCTCAGAATGAGGCGCCATATCCACCTCTGTTTCACCGGCGATGTCATCCAGTTCGACAATGCTATCGGTCGCCATATCATCAGAGGCTGGCACAGGGGCATCATCTTCTGACGGTGCCGCAGGCATGGTCTCTTCTTCGGCCATTATTGGTGCGGCTGGCGCTGCTGCCACGGGCGCGTCTGATGGCATGCGCAAATCAGATGAGCCAAGTGATGATGGGGTTGTCGGCGCTTGATAATGCGGTGCTGGTTGGCTGTAAGCATTAGCATCAATACCTGTGGCAACCACTGACACGCGAATGGTGCCATCAAGTGTATCGTCAATGGCTGAGCCAAAGATGAGGTTGGCATCTTCATCCACTTCATTGCGGATCCGCTGCACAGCCTCATCAACTTCGAAGAAACCAAGCTCTGGGCCACCTGTGACATTCACGATCAAGGCTTTGGCACCACGTAAAGATGTATCTTCTAATAATGGGTTATTAATCGCAGTTTCCGCCGCGGTAATCGCTCGGCCTTCGCCAGAAGCTTCACCTGTCCCCATCATCGCTTTGCCCATCTCCGTCATAACAGACCGGATATCAGCAAAATCAAGATTGATGATGCCAGGCTTAAGCATGAGGTCAGTCACACCGCAAACACCTTGATACAGCACGGTATCAGCCATGTGGAACGCATCAGCAAATGTCGTGCGCTCATTGGTAACATGGAAGAGGTTCTGGTTCGGAACCACAATCAACGTATCAACATGCGCTGCGAGTTGTTCAATGCCAGCCTCGGCTTGTTTCATGCGACGCGGTCCTTCGAATTGGAATGGTTTTGTCACCACCCCAACGGTCAAAATGCCACGCTCTCTGGCGGCTTTGGCAATAACAGGGGCCGCACCTGTACCAGTGCCACCGCCCATGCCAGCTGTGATAAAGACCATGTTGCAATCTGATAATTCAGCTAGCACTTCATTCATGGATTCTTCAGCAGCTTGCCGGCCAATATCAGGCTTTGACCCGGCGCCAAGGCCAGCGGTGAGGTTTGAGCCAAGCTGGATTTTCCGTGGGGCAAGAGAATGCGCCAAGGCTTGACCATCGGTATTGGCGACGAGGAAATCGACACCATCAAGATCGCCGGTAATCATGTTGTTGACAGCGTTACAGCCAGCACCGCCAACGCCAATAACCGTGATTCGTGGACGAAGTTCTTGCATAGTATGCGGAACAGTTAAGTTAATTGTCATGTTAGCCTCCCTTCTAGAATAAGGCTTTGATGTTGGCTGTTTGACGAACAGCAGGCGATCTGGTGCTTGTTGGGGCATCCAAGCAGGTCAGATAGGTGAAAAATGGGCTGTGTGACATGGAAAAGGTCTCCTTTCATCACAGGTGGGTGCGAAGCCATAATCCCAGCCGCCCAAAAGGCGAACGAGACAGACTTGCAGGATGGTAAGATTGATGGGGCGTATCAGCGATTTTCATCAACTGAAGGGCCATGCCGATAGGGGCGGCATAGGCAGGACCTGATGTTGTATCATCAAGACCAGAGACTTGGATCGGATGAGCTAGGCTGGCATGTCGCTGCCAATATTGGGACACAAAGTCAGCCATACCGGTTAGCTGGCTTGCCCCGCCCGTTAACACCACTCTTTTTGAGATGTGATTAGCAAGACCACCAGCTTCTAGCCGTTTTTGAATGAGGTCCAAAATTTCCTCGATGCGCGGTCTGATCACATCTGCCAAGAATTGGCGGCTTATCACTTCGCCATTTGACAGCTGTAAATCCTGCATTTGGAATGGGGCGCTAGCTGGCACGAAATTATCACCGCGCGCTGCAAAAGGTGGGGGGGCCAATATATCGCCTAACGCCTCGCCATGAGATGGCGTAACTGAGCCTTCCATAGCTTTTAATCTTTCGGCATCGCTCAGCGATAAAGAAAGGATATTGGCAATATCTCTTGTGATTTGAATGCCGCCTAATGGCACGCTCACAAGGCCAATAATGCCGCCATGCAAGAATAAGGCCGCTGAGGTTGTCCCACCACCCATATCCAGGATGAGCGCGCCGAGGTCACGCTCTTCTTCGGTCAAGCATGATAGGCCGCTTGCCGCAGCGGCATTGCCAAGACGACCAAGCGAGAGATGATTATGCTCTGCGGCTTCTGAGACATTCAGATAGGCGCTGCTATCAATGGTCAAAGAGGTGATGTCGACTGAGAGGTGGCTAGCACGCATCCCTTTGGGATTGCGCACAGGGTGATGGCCGTCAATCATATAGCCAAGCTCTTCTGTTTGGATGAGGGCGCGCCCCTCTGGCAGAGGTGACTGGAATTGCTTCGTTAATAGGCGGCGGATATCTCGCGCTCCCACAAGGGAATCGGCCAATTCTAATTGATGGCGGCTAATCTGTGAGGCAATTCGTCCGCCTGGCATCACGATATGCAAATCTTTGATAGTCAATGAGGCTTTGCGTTCTGCTGCCTCGACCACTTTGCCTAATGTCGCTGAGAATTCCGCGAGGTCTGAAATCTCACCCCGTTGAATGCCCGCAGATGCGTGCATCGCATGCGACAACACCGTCAGGCTGCCATCTGCGGCCTGTTCGATGATCAAGCAAGCTAATTTAGAAGAGCCGATATCAAGGACGGCAAAGGGCCCTTTAACTTGTTGCGGATGAATAGGGATGAGGGCGTTCATGTCTTTCTCCCTTTCTTTGCCAGTGGCAGGTTCGGCTGCACAATCAATTGGCCAGGAATGCGCAGATCAATCATCGACAAATCGCGTTTCATAATTTGCGTATCGCGGTCGAGCACGGCCAATTTTGACCAGGCAAGTGCGGCATCCATTTCGGGGAGCTTGACCTCTAGGCCGGTCCGCAAATGGACATTCCACCGCCGGTCAGAGATGCGATGGATAGCCCACACATCGGCATATAATTCTGGTTCTGTTTTCAGCGCATCCAAAATGGCCGCCGCATGGCTAGCAGCGCCATCACCTGCCACAACAGGAAGATGGGCAAAATCAGCTGAGTCAGCCGTGAAAATAATATCGCCATGCTGATCAATCAGGCGATGGCCCCCTGTCATTTGCAAGAGTGCCATCGGGCGACGTTCTACCAGATTGATGGTCAGCGCATCTGGGAATTGACGACTGACACGCGCATATTTGACCCAACCCAGCTGTTGGAGTTGCGACTGAATATCATTGACGTCAAGAGATAGTAGCGGTGTGCCATAAGGCGCATCAACAGCGGCCAAAATATGCTCATGCGCGGTGTAATTGCGCCCTGTTATATGGAGCTCAGATAGCGCTACACCCTGAGAGGCGGTGAGGTGATAAAAGGCAGGCGTGAGATAGGCTGACGCGCCCCACAGGCTAAGTGCTATACATCCTGTCACCCCGCTGATAAGCGCACGGCGCCCTTTGCGGCTTAGGAAGATTTGACGAAGCCAGCTCGTTTGGTCTGCGCCGCGCTTGGCGGCTTGGTCTGGTCTCACAAAGGGAAGGCGGGCTATCAATCGTCGCATTGGGCAATCTCCAATAAATGATTGACAAGTTCTTCGCCTGAAATGCCGCGCCATAAGGCTTGCTCTGGCACAAGAGAGGTCGCTGTCATCCCAGGCTGGGTATTCATTTCCAGCATGTAAAGACGGTTAGCCTTATCATCATACCGATAATCGGCCCGCGCGACACCGCGGCACCCTAACATGCGATAGGCTGCTTCTGCCCAATCCAAGGCTTGCGTCTCAATCTCTTTCGGGATCTCAGCCGGTATCACATGATGTGAGCCACCGACCTTATATTTGGCATCAAAATCATAGAATTCTTCTGATGTTGTGATTTCAGTGACGCCAAGCGCTGTGCCATCGAGAACAGATACGGTGAGCTCTCGTCCAGGAATAAAGGCTTCAGCAAAGAGGTTGGTGCCAATTTCCCACTCATCACTACGTGGTGGCTCTTTGTCGCCTGTGATGATTTTTACCCCAAAGCTAGAGCCTTCATTCACTGGTTTGACAACATAGTCACCATTATAATCCTGCGGCCGCAACAAAGGCCCATCCTCGATAAGCGACAGGCGCTTTGGTACCGCAATGCCACCTGATTGGAAAATGAGCCGTGAGGCTACCTTATCCATAGCAAGAGATGAGGCAAGAACACCGCTATGCGTATAGGGAATGCCAAGCACATTCAGCAGCCCTTGCACCGAGCCATCTTCGCCCACTTGACCATGAAGCGCGTTAAACACACGGGCCGGCTTAATCTCTTCCAGCGTTTTGGCAATGTCACGGGTGAGTTCGACCTCAATCGCATCCCAGCCAGCCCCTCTGGCTGCCTTGGCGCAGAATGATGCTGATACACGAGAGACGGCCGCTTCTGATGTCCAGCCGCCCATTAATACAACAACGCGTGAGGGATCTTGACTATGCATGCTTCGTCTCCTTCATCATTGCACGGCCGCATAATTTGATTTCCCAGCGTAAAGAGATGCCTGAATGGGCCGCGACACGACGTCGTATCTCTTCGCCTAGCTCCTCTAAATCATGAGCGCTGGCAGTGCCGCTATTAATCATGAAATTACAATGTTTCTCGGACATATGGGCGCCGCCAACCCGCAGACCACGTCCGCCAGCAGCATCAATCACGCGCCACGCATTATCACCATCAGGGTTGGCAAAGGTAGACCCGCCCGTGCGGACCCCTTGCGGCTGAGTTTCGGCCCGTTTCTGCAACATCTCTTTCATCTCAGCCTTGCACGCCTCAACTGATTTTGGCGTCGTACGGAACCGTGCAGATAAGAAGATTGCATCAGCCTCAACGTCACTATGACGGTAGGACATACCCATCTCAGCAGGGGTGCGCTCCACAATCGTGCCATCGCGCAACATGATGCGCGCGCGCTCCACCACATCTTTAAATTCGCTGCCATAACAGCCCGCATTCATGCGCAAGCCGCCGCCAATTGTGCCAGGAATGGACACAAGGAAAGACAAGCCGCCACGACCTAACTTGCCAGCTGCGCGCGCCAAAGCTGCATCTGTAACAGCGGCGCCCGCCATGAGGCTATCACCAGCTTCGGTAATGGCAGAGAAGGCCTCACCCAAATGAATGACACAGCCTTCTACACCGCCATCACGCACTAGCATATTGGAACCCGCCCCTAGCAGAAGAAGCGGCATAGTGCTATCAGCTTGGCGCATGAACGCCGCCAAATCGGCTTCATCTGCGGGTTCAAAATACAGGTCAGCTGGACCGCCGACGCCAAGCCATGTGTGACGTGATAGCGGCTCAGCATTGGTCAAAATACCACGAATGCCAGTGAAATCTTCAGCGCGCCAATGGGTCATGAGGCCTCCTCTTTTGGCAGGAGAGGGGCAAGGGCATCTGGCAGAGCGGCCGCCCAGCTCGTGATCGAACCAGCGCCAAGACACATCACCAGATCACCGGCTTTTGCATGTTCTGCGATAAGGGCAGGAAGTGCCTCTTCGGTCTCTAGAACTAGTGGCATCCGATGGCCATAAGATTGCAAACCTAAGACGAGGTCTTGCTTACCAAATCCTTCAATAGGCGCTTCCCCAGCTGCATAGACATCGGCAACAATGACAATATCTGCATCATTAAAGCAGCTGCAGAAATCATCAAAAAGGTCACGCAAGCGGCTGTAGCGATGCGGTTGCACAACAGCGATGAGCTTATTATCTTGGCATCTCATACGGCCGGCATTGAGAGCAGCTTTAATCTCAACAGGGTGATGCCCATAATCATCAATGATGGTGACACCGCCAACTTGACCTTTCAAATCAAAGCGGCGACCTACCCCTTTGAACTGCGCGAGGGCCTGGCGAATAACCTCAACATCAATGCCCATTTCAAGGGCAACAGCAATCGCGGCGAGACAGTTCTGGACATTATGTGTGCCAAGCATCGGGAACGCCATATCAGACAGCGTAAAGGCCTCGCCCATCACACGATCAGATAGCTGGATATCAAACAGCATCTGATTGCAATCATGGCGAATATTCACCGCTCTGACATCTGCCATCGCGGTTAAGCCATAAGTGATAATACGCCGGTCTCTAATCTTAGGTAGCAGCCGTTGCACGGAAGCATGGTCAATACATAAGGTCGCAAATCCATAGAAAGGGATTGAGGAGACAAAATTTTCAAAGGCTAATTCAAGATTTTCAAATGATCCGTGATGGTCAAGATGTTCTGGGTCGATATTGGTGACAATGGCAACGGTTGGCTTGAGGCGCGAGAAGGAGCCGTCACTCTCATCCGCTTCGACGACCATCCATTGGCCTGCTCCTAATTTGGCATTGCTTCCCCAGCTAGAGATGATGCCGCCATTCACAACGGTTGGGTCAATCTTGGCGGCGTCTAGTAAGGTAGCAACCAAAGAGGTGGTCGTGGTTTTACCATGTGTGCCTGCGACTGCCACAGACCACCGCAGGCGCATCAATTCGCCTAGCATTTCAGACCGATGAACCACTGGCAGGAAGCGACGTCGTGCTTCAAGAACTTCGACATTATCAGCTTGGATCGCGGTTGAAATCACTAAGATAGAAACATCGTCAAGATTGGACGCTGCTTGCGGAATGGCGACTTCAATGCCTTTTGCGCGGAGCCGTTTTACATTGGCATTCTCGGCAATATCACTGCCTTGCACCTGATATCCCAATTCATGCAGAATTTCAGCAATGCCACTCATCCCAATGCCACCAATGCCGGTGAAGTGGATTTTTCCGATGCTAAAAGGAAGGGCCGTCATGACTGGGCTCCTTTGCTATCTGTGAGGATAAATTGGGCAATGGCTAAAGGGGCCTGTGGTGTGGCTTCATCTCTGGCGCGCTCTGCCATCTTTTGGCGTATTGGGCCGTCACATAAATGCTGTAAGGCGGCCAGCATGCGTGTCTCATCACAATCTGCTTCATCAATGAGGTAGGCTGCACCAGCATCAGATAAGAGCTGCGCATTCATCGTTTGATGATCATCCATGGCAGCGGCGAACGGCACCAAAATGGAGGCACGGCCAGCGGCGGCAATTTCTGCGACAGATGAGGCACCCGAACGCCCGATAATGATATCAGCCTGGTCATAGAGCTGAGCCATATGATCAAAGAATGATGCAATCGTGGCTGAGATACCATGTGTTTGATAGAAGGCTTTTAGCCGTTCAACATCTTCTGCTCTGGCTTGCTGTGTAATCTGCAGCTTGCCGGGCTTGGTCTTTGCTAAGGCGGCAATAGCCGCAGGCACCACATCTGAGAGGATTTTAGCGCCTAATGAGCCACCTGTGATGACGATATGAAGGCGGTCATCTTGCGTGCGGTAGGGCGCGGTTGCAAAAAAGGCATCTCGTACTGGCATGCCAGTGACTGCCGTCGACACAGCGTGTGGCACATATTTTGTGGCATCCCAAGATAGCGCGGTGCCATGTGACAATCTGGCGAGAATTTGGTTCGCACGTCCCATCACGCCATTTTGTTCGTGAAGGTAACAACGAATACCAAGGAGGCGGGCTGCGAGGACAGGCGCAAATGACGGATAGCCCCCAAAGCCAATGACGGCATGTGGACGACGCCATAAATAGGCCCCCAATGCTTGTATGAGGCCAATGCTTAATTGCGCCATGCCAAGGAGTTTCCGGCCAAAGGCACGCTGGAAGGGGGAGCCAGCCGCCAAGATGCGGTAGCTAATTTTGCCTGCCACCATCGGCACACCGCGCTTATCGGTAAAGAGCGTTGTGTGATGCCCCATCGCTGAGAGTTGCTCAGCAACGGCGAGGGCTGGGAAGATGTGGCCGCCTGTGCCACCAGCTGCGAGGATGAAATTAGCCATTCAAGCCTCCCTCTCTCAGCCGGCGTCTCGTGAGCGCCAAAATCATGCCAATCGTAATACCGCTTGCGAGTAGCGAAGAGCCGCCATAGCTGATAAGCGGCAAGGTCATGCCTTTTGTTGGGATCAAATCAACCGAAGACGCCATGTGAATAGCGGCCTGAACGCCAAATTGCATGGCAAGGCCTGCCCCGGCGATAAGACAGAATAAATTATCTCGGGCAGCGGCTTTGCTAAAGCTGCGCATCACAATAAAGCCATAGAGCGCGATAATCAGAAGGCACACCAACACGCCATATTCCTCAGCTGCAACAGAGAATATGAAATCAGCATGCGCATCAGGGAGGTAATGTTTGATTTGCCCATCACCAGGCCCGACCCCCAAAATACCGCCATCAGCAAAACTGCGAATAGATAAATCGGATTGCATTGAGCCGCCATCTAGGAATTTATCTACGCGGTTCTTCACATGCGATAGATTGAGATAGGCCAGGCCAAAGGACCCTGCTGTGACAATCACCGCACCAACAACCAATAGCCAGGGCATCCCAGCAAGGAACATCTGAAAGCCCCATGTCAGCGCAACAACAGCTGTCATGCCAACATCTGGCTGGAGGATGAGGATAGAGACAATGATACCCGCTAATCCACCAGCCCAAATCCATCCTGGAAAATCATCACCCTCACGCCAGAGGCTGAGAAGCCAGCCGCTGACAATGGCAAAGAAGGGCTTCGCAAATTCAGAAGGCTGCAAATTGAGGGGGCCAATCGCTATCCATCTTGTGGCGCCTTTCACCTCTGGTCCCAACACCAAGGTCGCGATCATAAGGCCTACCACCCCTGTGAGTGAGATAAGGGACAAGATGCGGATAAGGCGCGGCGTCAAAAGCGAGAAAAACAGCATCGCGCCAATAGCAGGGACGAGATAGACCAATTGTCGCCATACAAAATGCATATCAGGCAATGAAATGCGCTGGGCAACAGCGGGGCTAGCCGCCATCACCATCAAAATGCCTGTCACAAGCAAAAGCAAAATGGCAGTCAGAAGATAACGGTCAACAGTCCACCACCAAATGCCAAGAAGCGATCTGTCTGTTCTACCGAGCATGGCTGACCTCCTTATCCGAGAGGGAGGCTGTTGCCATGACCAGCGCTTCAAAATGAGAGCCACGCGCGCTAAAATTATCAAATTGATCAAATGACGCCGCCGCAGGCGACAATAAGATCACATCGCCAGCAATCGCCGCCTTTATGGCAGCTTTTAGCGCGTCATCCATTGTCTCATATAGTGAGTGAAGCAGTTTTGGCCCGCTTTCCTCAGCAAAGGCGTTAGCTGATTGTCCATAGAAATAGGCAGCTTTGATATGGCCCTGATAG
>WTJA01000112.1:31678-36576 GCA_011524995.1 Alphaproteobacteria bacterium
ATGTAAATCGCACACAAGCGGACCATCGGCACCAATTAGGCCTAGTGAAGAGGCAGAAAGTGTCGATAATACTTGTTTCTTCGCTGCAATATAGCCCTCAAGACCGCCATGCCTATCAAGATGATCAGGCGTGATATTCAGCAAGCAGCCAATATCGGGTTGCAAAGACGGTGTTGATTCCAATTGATAGGACGATAACTCCAAAATTGTGATGCCAGTCTCAGTCTCGCGCAAGGCAGAATGAGGGGTGCCTAAATTCCCACCGACAGCCACATCATAGCCAGCCTCGTTCAGGATATGGCCCGCTAAGGCAGTCGTGGTAGATTTGCCATTCGTGCCCGTAATCACAACCAATTTGCCCCACTGACCTGTGCGGAGTGCAAATTCAATCTCAGAGATGACCTCAACATTGTGGGCCCGCGCGGCAGTGACCACCGCATGGGGTGAGGGGTGCGATAAGGGAACGCCTGGGCTAATGATAAGCGCGTCTAGCTGCGTCCAATCCCACATCGAAAAGGGTACCGCATCTTTTGTATCAATTTGTGACGCGGCAATAGGCTTATCATCATCAATGACACATTTTATGCCGAGATCACGCGCGCGCTGATAGGCGGCTAGACCAGACAGGCCAGCGCCAAAAATCGCAATATGTGACAGGGTATGTGTCATGGTTTGTGCTTGTCCTTTTACCGCAGCTTCAATGTTGATAAGGCGATGAGCGCCAAGATGACGGAGATAATCCAAAAGCGGATAACGATGGTCGGCTCAGCCCAGCCCTTCTTTTCAAAATGATGGTGGAGCGGGGCCATCAAGAAGATGCGCTTGCCGGTTAATTTGAAAGAGGCCACTTGTAGGATGACAGAGACTGTCTCAAGGACGAACAAGCCGCCTGTAATGGCCAAGACTAATTCATGGCGGGTTGCGACGGAAATCGCGCCCAGCGCGCCGCCTAATGCCAAAGAGCCTGTATCACCCATAAAGACGCGTGCCGGTGGTGCATTAAACCATAAGAAGCCAAGTCCAGCGCCAATCAGAGCGCCGCATAATACCGCTAATTCACCAGTGCCAGCGACATAGTGAATTTGCAGATAATCGGCGAAATTGGCATTACCTGATAGATAGGCAATCAGCGCAAATACGCCAGCAGCGATCATCACAGGGACAATGGCAAGCCCATCAAGCCCATCGGTCAAATTCACCGCATTTGAGGCGCCAACAATCACGATTAACGCAAAGGGCACATAGAAATAAGACAGATAGATAAGGGTGTCTTTGAAGAAAGGCACCGCAATGCCATAGCGCAACTCATCTGGCGACAGTTCTATCAGCAAAATGATAGTCGTCAGCGCAATAACAAGTTGCAGAACCAATTTCTGATAGGAGCGCAGGCCAGCTGATGTTTTGCGCTTTAATTTCAGCCAATCATCCATACCGCCAATGGCACCAAATCCAATGGCTACAATCAAAACAGGCCAGAGATAGGCATTGCCAAGGGGCACCCATAACAAGGTTGAGATGGTAAAACAGCCTAAGATCAGCAAGCCGCCCATCGTTGGTGTGCCAGCTTTGGTAAGGATATGTGATTCAGGGCCATCTTGGCGGATAGGTTGCCCTTCGGCCTGATGTGATTTCAGCCATCTGATAAAGGCAGGGCCAATGACGAGGCTCAGCAAAAGTGCTGTCATCACCGCACCACCTGTCCGGAATGTCAAATAGCGGAAGATATTTAACGCCGATATTTGGTCGGAGAGCGGAACAAGCAGATCAGGAAGCATTTGGCATCTCCTCTAATGGGCCGGCGGTTGTGTGATGATAGGCGCGTAATGCGGCAGCAATTTGAGGCGCGCCTGATCCATTTGACCCCTTCACAAGGACCACATCACAGTCCCGAAGCGCATCAGCAAGTTCTGGCAGGATAGAGGCAGCCTCTGCGCTGGCCCGGCAATCTGGCAGATGTGATAAAGAGGCGCTGAGGGCCGACATCTCTTCGCCAACCAGCCATAACAAATGAGGTTTCATCTCCAAGAGGGGGGCAATCAGCCCCTGATGCGCGGCGTGGCTATGGGCGCCTAGCTCCAACATATCGGTCAAGACAAGGCCGATTTTTTGGCCTGTAAATGTTGCGAGATAGCGTAAAGCGGCCTGCATAGAATCAGGGCCAGCATTATAGCTGTCATCAATCAAAATTGTCTGATGAGCCTCATGAAGAGACAGCGGCAAATGCGCCCCGCGCCCAGGCATTTCTTGCAAGGTGGCAAAGTGAGGGAGCGCTTTTTCAATGTCTAAGCGAAGTGCCTCACACACAGCGATGCCTATTAAGGCGACCATGGCATGATGCGGGGCATGAAGGCCAAGGCGTAACTCATAATTTTGGCCGGTACGCTGATTACAGATTACGATATCCTGCCCCTCAGCCACAGATTGTTGCGCTTGTAGCTGAATGGTGGCGGCATCACTTGCCCCAAAGCTGATAACGTCCAAGCCTTGTGCGAGCGCTGCCTTTTGCAAATAGTCGAAATAATCATCATCCGCAGGTAAGATAGCGATACCGCTTGTCATACCTGCAAAAATCTCGGCCTTTGCCGCTGCGATATCATCTAGGGAGGCGAAATGCCCGATATGGCTTGCTGCAATTTTTGTAATGATGGCAACATCGCCTGCGAATAATGCACTTAGCGGCGCAATTTCACCCGCATGGTTCATGCCCATTTCCATGATAATTATTTCAGCCTCATCCGGGCATCTGACCATCGAAAGCGGGGCACCAATATGGTTGTTGAAATTGCCACGGCTCGCATGGCACGGCCCAAAGGCGGATAAAATGTGAAATAAGGCGTCTTTGGTCCCTGTTTTGCCCACAGACCCTGTCACGGCAATCTTGGCGGCCTGTGTCTCACTCATCGCTGCTTTGGCCAGCTGGCGCAGAGCGGCCATCACATCTGGGACGCATAATTGTGCGGCGTTGGCGTTTGTCACCGGCCTCTGCACAATGGCAGTGTGGCGCGCATCTAATGCTGCAATAAAGCTATGCCCATCGGTGTGTGTGCCTGATAGCGCAAAAAAGAGGTCATGGTTTTGCATCTCACGGCTATCAATATGCGCCGTCTGCCATCCGGCCTCTGGCAAGAGGCTTCCATACCATTTCCCTTCTGTGATGTTTGCGAGGTCAGCGGCGGTCCAGTGATTAAGCATCGGCGCCTCCCTGCGATAAGAAGGAGACGGCGACATTTGCGATGGCCACATCATCAAATGGCAGCGTTTCATGTCCGACAAGCTGTGTGGTCTCATGGCCCTTGCCCGCAATCAGAAGGCAATCACCCGCATCTAATTCCTGAATGGCCTGCTCAATGGCCGTTTTCCGGTCAGCGACTTCCACAACATGTGAGTGGCTAGCGGCCATGATCTCAGCGCGGATGGCCGCAGGGTCCTCAGAGCGTGGATTATCATCTGTGATATAGCTTTTATCAGCAAACTCTGAGGCAACGTGACCCATTAAAGCGCGTTTGCCCTTATCGCGGTCACCGCCGCATCCGAACAAGACGATAAGCCGCCCCGACACATCAGGGCGAAGGTGGCGCAGGGCATTCTCTAAAGCATCTGGTGTGTGCGCATAATCAACGAGGATCTCAGCGCCCTTCGGGTGTCCGGCCACAGGTTGCATCCGTCCCGCAATTGGTTTAAGGCGCGCCAGAGCGCCAAAACTATCTTGCGGGGGAAGTCCAGATAAATGGGCCATCAGCGCGGCAAGAAGGGCATTTTCCACTTGGAAGCGCCCTTTGAGAGCCAGCGCAATATGATATCTCTCGCCATGGAAGGATATTTGGCAATCATGACCATAGCTTGTTGATGTAATTGCATGGATCTGCAAATCGGCAGAATCCTGATAGCCAACTGTTTTCACGATGATGGCACGGGCCTCAAGCGCGCGTGCCAGTTTTTGGCCAGCTTCATCATGAATTGCAATCGCTGCCGCTGCACCCTCAGGCAAATAGTCATGAAAGAGGCTGGCTTTGGCGTCAAAATAGGATGTCATATCGCCATGAAAATCAAGATGATCACGGCTTAAATTAGTAAAGCCCGCCACATGAAGTGGCATGGCGGCTAGACGGCCTTGTGCCAGCCCATGTGAGGACGCCTCTAGCACAACGCGGCCAACGCCTGCGCTAGCCAATTGATGGAGGGCGTTGAATAAATCTTCTGAGGCATAGCTGGTGAGGGACGGGGCATCATAAGTGATGTCAGCGCCTGAAACATGGACGCCAAGCGTGCCAAGAGACGCAGAGCGCCAGGTGGCATGGAACCAAATTTGGCGCAAAAATTCAGCGACTGATGTTTTGCCATTCGTGCCAGTGACAGCCGCAATGATCGCAGGGCGTTTTGGCCAGAAGCGGGCGCATAGGGTGCTATAGATCTCGCGGCTATCAGAGGTGATGATAACAGGGCAGGATGCGCTGGTTTTCACCTCTTTTTCTGTCACTAGGGCAATGGCGCCTGCAGCAATCGCATCCTCGCAATAATCATGGCCATCTGCGTCATGGCCTGTGAGTGCGACAAAGACGCTACCTTGGGTAATGCGGCGGGAATCAGCGCTGATCGTGGTGACGATTTGCGCGCCTGTCACATCATCAAAGGCGTGGTTGGGGAAGAGATCACAAAGCCGCATGACGCTTCTCCTCTTCGCCTATCTTGATGTCTTGGATGAGGTTTTGTTTGACGTCATCAGCATCATTATCAACGGGCAGAATGCCTAATTTTGGCGCGACTTTCTCGACGACGCGGCGAACAATAGGGGCCGCAACCCAGCCCGCCGTCGCATAACCATAAGAGAATTTTTGCCCCTTTGGCTCATCGACCATCACCAAAATCAAATAAGCCGGGTCATGTGACGGGAAGCCAGC